>NZ_BAAAMR010000144.1:0-21529 GCF_039529375.1 Actinomadura napierensis | reverse complement strand
CGTGCTGATCAAGGTCGCGGACCGGCAGGAACCCCAGTCGGCCGCCGGCCGCCGTCTCCTGGACCGGGTGCGCGCGGGGCCCGCGCCCCGCCCGCCCGGCCGTGCCCCGGGCCGCGGCGCGGCCCTCCCGGGCGTCGGCGCGCCCATCTGCGATCCGCGCGGTGCCCCCTGGGCTCCGCGCGGCATGCCCTGAGCCCCGCGCGGCGCACCCTGGGGCGTTCCCTGGGGGCCGGGGCGGGGGGAGCCCCTCCTGGGAGGGGGGCCCTCTCCGTATTCGGGTCCGTAACGGCTTGGGTTGCTCACGCGACCTCATCAACTGGGGTACGGCTTTGCGTCGTCCGAGCGTACTGCTCACCCGGAGGCGTGGGGGGCGGGGGAGGAACGACGCCCTCCCCCGTCCCGGACGAACGCACTGGAACGTGCCCGTTGGGTCCGGGATGTCCGGACCGCCGGCGGGCGGGGCCGCACCGGCGGGACGACCTGCCCCGCCGTGCCGCGGCCTGTCCCGGCGCATCGGGTCGCGTGACGTCCGCCGCCGCGCCGCACGGCGTTCCGCGGACATGGCTCATGTCACACCCCGATCCGTCGAGGGGCTCGGTGGGCATGGCCGGGGCGGACCGGGTCCCGTCCCCCTGCGGACGGGGCCCGGCCGTCGGCCATGAATACGTGCGCGGACGGCCCTGCCGGTTCATTCGCGGCCGGTTCGTTCGCTGCCGGTTAGCGCGCTGCCGGTTAATGCGCTGCCCGTTCATGCGGTGCCCGTTCATGCGGTGCCCGTTCATTCGGGCGGTCTCGTGAGCGGGAGCAGCGGTGTCACCGCCGCGCTGTTCGGCCGGTTGCCGCCGCCCCGCTGCTTGCGGCAGGCGGCGTCCCCCCGGTGGATCGTGCACCACCAGGGCGGCGGCGGGTTGCTCGGCGGCTTGTTCGGGTCGCAGTTGGTCTGGAACGGCGTCTGGCACGGCTGCCCGTTGCCCTGGCCGCCGCCGTTGCCGTCACCCTTGCAGCGCGGGTCGTACTTGCCGATCGGGGTGTTGCACCACGCCGGCCTGTCATCGTGCTTCTTCTTCTTGGGCGGCAGCTTCGCCCACTTCTGCACGATGCCGCCCCACACCGGGTTCGGGAACGGCTCGATGTCCATGCCCCTGGTCGCCTGCGCCATGTAGGCCCGCCAGATGCGGGCCGGGATCGTCCCGCCCTCGACCTCGCCGATCTGCGGCAGGACCACCGACTTCTTCTGGTGGTCGGGCCCGAGCTTGTCGTTGTACATCGTCACCGCGGTCGAGACCTGCGGGACGAACCCGATGAACCACGACGACACGTTCCGGTCGGTGGTCCCGGTCTTGCCCGCGGCGGGCCGGCCGTCCGGCAGCGCCGCCGCCGTCGCCGTACCGCCCTTGATGACCTGCTGCAGCGCGTACGTCGCGTCCGCCGCGACCTTCGGGTCGAACACCCGGTGCGACTTCACCTTCGGCTTCAGCCGCAGCGTCCGGTTGTCGCTCTGCTTGACGATCTTGATGACGTGCGGCTCGTGGTACACGCCGCCGTTGGCGAACGCCTGGTAGCCCGCCGCCTGCTCGATCGGCCGGATGCTGTTCACGCCGAGCGCCAGGTTGAGCTGCTTCTTGTACGGGTCGAGCAGGTCCGAGGCGACGCCCGCGTCCTCCGCCGTCTTGATCGTCTCCGGCACCCCGACCTTCGCGATCAGCTGGATGAACGCGGTGTTGACCGACTCCTTCAGCGCCGTGACCAGGTCGACGGCCGGCGCGACGTCATGGCTGTTCGGCACCACCACCGCGCCCGCCGTCCCCTTCGGGACGACGTTGCCGGTGCCCGGGTCGATCGGGGACTTCGACTTGCCCACGACCATGCTCTTGAGGCTGTAGTTCTGCTTCAGCGCCGTCGCCAGCACGTACGGCTTCATGGCCGACCCTGCCTGCGCCGACCCCTTCCACACGTTGTCGAACGCCTGGTCCAGGTAGTCCGGCCCGCCGTAGAACGCGACGACCTCGCCGTTGGCGGTGTTCACCGACACCAGCCCGACGCGGATGCCCTTCTTCGCGAGCTTCTTCGGGTTCACCTGCGTGACGGTGTGCTCGGCCGCCTTCTTGGCCATCGCCATCCGCTTGCGGTCGAACGTCGTGTAGACCCGCAGGCCCTTGGTCGTCAGCTCCTTCTGGTCGATGCCCTGCCGGCGCAGCTCCTCCTTGGCGCGCATCAGCATGTAGCCGCGCTGCCCGCCGTACAGCTGGTCGCCGGTGCCGGCCTCCTTCACCTTCGGCACGCGCTGCATGTACTTGTCGGCGTCGGCCTTCGACAGCTTGCCCATCGAGACCATGCCCTTGAGCGTGTACTGGTACCGGCCGGTGACGTACGCCTTGTTGGCCTTGTCGGCCGGATCCTTGTTCGCGTCCTGGATCATCCCGCCGAGCATCGCCGCCTGGTCCGGCTTGAGCTGCCACACGTTGACGCCGAAGTACTCGCGGGCCGCGGCCTGGATGCCGTAGGTGTCGCGGCCGAAGTAGATCGTGTTCAGGTACAGCTTGAGGATGTCGTCCTTGGACCGGCTCTTGTCCAGCTTCACCGCGATGAACAGCTCCTTGAACTTCCGGCTCATCGTCCGGTTGTTCGGGTCGGAGTAGTAGTTCTTCGCCAGTTGCTGGGTGATCGTGGACCCGCCGCCGTGCCCGCCGGTCAGGTTCACCCACACCGCGCGCCCCGTGCCCTTGACCGAGAACCCTGGGTCGCTGCGGAAGCTCCGGTTCTCCGCCGCGAGCACCGCGTCCTGCACGAACGTCGGCACCTGCTTCAGCTCGACGCTCTGCCGCTTCTTGCCGATCCGGCCGATCTCGGTGCCGTCGGTGTAGTAGAAGATCGACGCCTGGTCCTCGACGCCCGCCACCGTGGGCTCCTGCGGCGTCGGCGTGTTCGCGTACGCCACCCCGATCATGGTGACGACGCCGGCGATGCCGAGCAGGAGGACGCCGGTCACGACCTTCCAGGACGGCAGGAACCGCCGCCACCCCGTGGCGCGGGACCGCAGGTGGTCGACGAAGCTCTTCTTCCCCGGACCGCGCCCCGGCCCACCCGGCCCGCCTGGGCCACCGGGACCGCCCGGGCCTCCCGGCCTGCCCGGACCACCGGACGAGCCGCCGCTGCGGAACTTGGCCAGCACCCCGCCGATCGCGCCGAGAGCACCGCCCGCCCCCGCGCCGCCCGCGGCCGAACCCGCGCTCCCCGGGCCGCCACCGAAGGCGGGCCCACCGGGACCACCGGGCATGCCCGGCGCATTCAGTCCAACCGGCCCACCAGGACCACCAGGACCGCGAAAAGCGCCAGGATTCCCCCCAGAACCACCTGGCCCGCCAAAACCGCCGCCAGGCCCACCGGGGCTACCAAAGCCGCCGGGAGCGCCGGAACCACCGGCAACGCCCGGACCACCGGGGCCACCGGGGCTACCTGGCCCGCCGGGGCCGCTGGGGCCGCTGGGGCCGCTGGGGCCAACCGAACCTCCCGGGCCACCCGAAGCTCCGAGGCCGCCTGCGCCGGCGAGGCCACCGGAACCTCCGGGGACGCCCGGGCCGGCGAGGCCGCTGCCAGGGGCAGCGGGGCCTGGGGGTAGCGCGGGGTTCGGTGGGGGGCCGGAGAGGCTTCCTCCTGGTGGCGGGGCGGCGGCGCCGTGAAGATCCGGCATGGTGAGAGGTCCGTCGTCGCCTCGCACCGGCGGGTTCGAGCCGCCGGTCGGCGCACCGAGCGGTCCCGCGGAGCCGCCGGGGCCGGGCGCCGGGGGACCGGCGGGCAAGCCCTGGCCGAGCGGATCCGCACCGAAGTTCGAGGACGCACCGGATGCGGGCGCAGGAGAGCCGAAGGCCGGGCCCTGGCCCAGCGGGTCTCCGCCGAAGTCGTCCGAGCCGCCGCCACTGGCGGGAGGTGCCGCGGGGCTCGGGCCGGCCGCGTGCTTCGGGCCGGGCGCGTCCGCGGGGGGAGCGGCGGAGCCGCTCATGAAGGAGGGGGAGCCGAGCGGGTCGTCCGGCAGGAAGGCGGCGCCCGGCTGCGGGCTCACCGGCCCGGTCGCGCCGAGGTTCCGCGTGCGGTCGGCGTCGAAGTCCGGCGGCCCCGCGAGGCCGGCGTCCGGGAGGCCGGGCGGCTGCGGGGCGGGCGCGCCCGAGGCCGGCGGACCGGCGGGCGGGGGCCCGAAGACGGCGGTCGCGTCGAGCTTGATCCCCGAGGCGTCCACGGGCGGCGGCGGGGAGCCGAGGGGCCCGGGGCTCTGGCCGGGCGCGCCCGGGGAGGCCTGGGCGGCCGGAGGAGGCGCCGGCGGGCCGCCGGGGTCGGCGTCGCCGGCAGGGCGCTGGGCGTCCGGGAACTCCGGTTCGCCGGTGCGGCCGAGACGGGGGATCTGGTGCCCGCCCGGCCCTGGCGACCCGGACTCCGGTCGGGGCTGGCTTGGATTACTCACGCGACCTCATCAACAGGGGACGACGACGGCGGCGGTTCACCGGAGTCCGGAGGGGGCCTCCGGGCCGCCGGCGACTCGTGCGCCGTCCGAAGAGTACTGTGCGGGCTGGTGAGCGGGGGGAGCACGGTGCTTGGCGGGGTGCCGTTCCGGCTGGTCGGACGCCCTGGCGTCGGCGGATCCTCCTCACGTGCTCACCGCTCGGGGCGGGGTGCCCCGCGGCCGGGGCGCAGGGCGCTGCCGGATGGTTCCAGCCGCAACTTTGACACACTTCCACCACATACACCCTGAATTCGCCGTATTCGCGGCCCTCCGCGGCCCGTCCGCGGCCGCTTCCGCACGCCCGGATTCGGCGGTCGGCTTGCCAGGATGCGACCGGGTACGTATCTTTGCGATGTATCGAGTCGATACATTCACTCGATACATCGAACGGAGACATACGGCTCTGCGGAAGGACTCGCGATGGCGACCAGGAAGGGTGCGGGCGTGCTCGAGCTCGCCGTGCTCGGCCTGCTGCACGAGTCCCCCATGCACGGCTACGAGCTGCGCAAGCGGCTCAACGCCCTGCTCGGCATGTTCCGCGCCTTCTCGTACGGGACCCTCTATCCGTGCCTCAAGCAGCTCCTCGCCAACGGGCTGATCATCGAGGACCGGCCGGAGGAGCCGAACGCGACGCTGGCACTGCAGAGCCGCCGCTCGAAGATCGTCTACAAGCTCACCGCCGACGGCAAGGAGCGGCTCCAGAACCTCCTGACCGAGGCCGGTCCGGCGTCCTGGGAGGACGAGGGGTTCGGCGTGCACTTCGCCTTCTTCTCGCACACCCGCGCCGACGTCCGGCTGCGGATCCTCGAAGGCCGGCGCAGCCGGCTCGAGGAACGCCTGGAGAGCGTCCGCGCCGCCCTCGGCCGGACCCGGGAACGGGTCGACTCCTACACCCTGGAGCTGCAGAACCACGGGCTGGAGTCGGTCGAGCGCGAGGTCCGCTGGCTCAACGAGCTGATCGGGCGCGAGCGGGCCGAGCAGGAACAGCAAGCAAGGTCTTTCGAAAGCAATAAGGACATGCCTCGGGACAAGGGCCGCTGAGGAGCGGCCCCACCTGGGACGGGTGAACTCCACCTCAGGTCCCGCCAGTGGTGGCGTTCGCCCTCCGGGGCGGGCGAGGATCGCAACCGCAAGAGAGTTAAGGAGCAATCGGATGGGTTCCGTGCGCGTAGCCATCGTGGGTGTGGGCAACTGCGCCTCTTCGCTCGTCCAGGGTGTCGAGTTCTACAAGGACGCGAGCGCCGAGACGCGGGTCCCCGGCCTCATGCACGTCCAGTTCGGCGACTACCACGTCGGCGACGTCGAGTTCGTCGCCGCGTTCGACGTGGACGCCAAGAAGGTCGGGATGGACCTGTCCGAGGCCATCCACGCCAGCGAGAACAACACCATCAAGTTCGCCGACGTGCCGCCGACCGGCATCACCGTCCAGCGCGGCCACACCTTCGACGGCCTCGGCGAGTACTACCTCGACATCATCGAGGAGTCCGACGCCGAGCCGGTCGACGTGGTGCAGGCGCTGAAGGACGCGCGGGTCGACGTCCTGGTGTCGTACCTGCCGGTGGGCTCGGAGGAGGCCGACCGCTTCTACGCCCAGTGCGCCATCGACGCCAAGGTCGCGTTCGTCAACGCGCTGCCGGTGTTCATCGCCTCCGACCCCGAGTGGGCGCAGAAGTTCACCGACGCGGGCGTCCCGATCGTCGGCGACGACATCAAGTCGCAGGTCGGCGCGACCATCACGCACCGCGTCATGGCGAAGCTCTTCGAGGACCGCGGCGTCGAGCTGCTGCGCACGTACCAGCTCAACTTCGGCGGCAACATGGACTTCATGAACATGCTGGAGCGCAAGCGGCTCCAGTCCAAGAAGATCTCCAAGACGCAGTCGGTCACCTCGCAGATCCCGCACGAGATGGCGAAGGCCGACGTGCACATCGGCCCGTCCGACCACGTGCCGTGGCTCGACGACCGCAAGTGGGCCTACGTCCGCCTGGAGGGCAAGTCCTTCGGCGACACCCCGCTGAACCTGGAGTACAAGCTGGAGGTCTGGGACTCCCCGAACTCCGCAGGCGTCATCATCGACGCGGTGCGCGCCGCGAAGATCGCCAAGGACCGCGGCATCGGCGGCCCGATCCTGTCGGCCAGCTCGTACTTCATGAAGTCGCCGCCGGAGCAGTACAACGACGACCAGGCCCGCCGGGCCGTCGAGAAGTTCATCGCCGGCGAGGTCGACCGCTAGGCGGCACAGGGGCTCCCGCGCGATGAGAGCCTGATCACAAAGTTCGCCGAGGGCGCCCTGGCAGTGGACATCCCGCTGTCAGGGCGTCCTTACTTCTCTACATAAAACGGTGATGTAGCGGCTCTTTGTCACGCTCTGGCCCTACTGTGACACCGCCGGTTATCGCACACCAGCTGCCGAGTGCCGGACTGGAGGACGAGATGGCGCGCGAGGTGATCAAGGTGACGGCGGGCATCGCCGGGCTCGCGGTCGGGCTGGCCGCGTGCGGCGGCGGAGGCGACGGCGCCTCCGCCGACGGCCCGCCGCGCGACGGCGACACGCTCCGGATCGTCGGCTCGTCCGACGTCGAGCACCTGGACACCGCCTCGGTCGCGAGCGTGGGCGGGTACGGGCTCGTCCGCACGTTCGCCCGGACGCTGTTCTCCACCCGCTCGTCCAACGACCTCGCCGAGACGATCCCCGTCCAGGCCGACGCCGCGACCCGGCTGCCCAGCAAGGAGAACGGCGACATCGCCAAGAACGGGCGCGCCTACACGATCCGGCTGCGCCCCGGCGTCACGTGGAACACCTCGCCGCCCCGCCCGGTGACCGCGCAGGACTTCGTCCGCGGGTTCCAGCGCCTGTGCAACCCGGCGTCGCCGTCCGCCGGCAAGGGCTACTACATCTCCACGATCAAGGGCATGGACGGCTTCTGCCGCGGCTTCGCCGGCGTGGACGCCAAGGACGCCAAGGCGATCGCCGCCTACCAGCGCGCCCACGCGATCGACGGCGTCCGCGCCAAGGACGACCGGACGCTGGTGTTCACGCTGAAGCGCCCGGCCAGCGACTTCCTGAACCTGCTGGCGCTGCCGTTCACCGCCGCCGCGCCGCGCGAGTACGACGCCTACGTGCCCGACAGCCCCGGCTTCCGGCAGCACATGATCTCGGACGGCCCGTACCAGATCGCCCAGTACCGTCCGGGAATCTCCTATCTGCTGACCCGCAACCCGGCCTGGCGGCAGGACGCCGACCCGATCCGCGAGCGGCACGTGGAGCGGATCCAGATCACCCTCGGCCAGGACTCGCCGGAGAACGTCCAGCAGCAGATCGAGCAGGGCGCCGCCGACCTCGCGTGGGACCAGCCCGTCCCGACGTCGGCGATCCAGCGGCTGCGCGACGACCCGCGCTTCGCCGTCCTGGAGACCCCGAACAGCAGCCCCTACCTGGTGTTCAACCTGCACAGCCCGAACAACGGCGGCGCGCTCGCCGACCGGGCCGTCCGGCAGGCGCTGGAGTACGCGGTCGACCGCAGCGCACTGGTCAAGATCGTCGGCGGGCCGCTGGTGGCGAAGCCGCTGCACACGGTGATCCCGCCCGGCAACTCCGGGTACGCCGCCGCCGACCCGTACCCGACGCCGAACGAGTCCGGCGACCCGGGCAAGTGCCGCACGCTCCTGGCGCAGACGGGCCGCAAGAAGCTCACGCTGCGGTTCCCGTACCGCACCAACAGCGTCCACAAGCTCATCGCCCAGTCCATCGCGGAGAACTTCTCCGCCTGCGGCGTCGCCACGAAGCTCTCCCCGGACACCGGCGGCTCCTTCTACTCCAGCACCATCGCGACGCCCGCCCGCGCCCGCGAGGGCCAGTGGGACATCGCCGCCCCCGGCTGGACGCCCGACTGGTACGGCAACAACGGCCGCTCGATCATCCAGCCGCTGTTCGACGGACGCTCCTACGGGCAGAACTCCACCGACTACGGCGGCTACGACAACCCGCAGGTCAACGCGCTGATCGACGGTGCTCTCACCGCGCCCGACGCGGCCCGCGCGGCCGGCTACTGGCAGCAGGCCGACCAGCTGATCATGGCGGACGCCGCGATCGTCCCGCTCGTCGACCGCTCCAGCACGCTGTTCCGCTCGTCCCGCGTCCACGGTGCCCGCTTCGTCCCCATCGCCGCCGGCTACGACTACACCCGGCTCTGGTTGTCGTAGCGGCGGCCGTCCGCGACGCGGCGGGATCGCCGTCCCGTGTCCGCGCAGCGGGTACTTTGATCAGGTGAAAGCGGGTGAGCTGGGCGGGATCGTGCGCGGGCGGGACTTCCGCCGCCTGTACGCGACCCGCTTGACGTCCCAGCTCACCGACGGGGTGTTCCAGGTCGCGCTGGCCGGCTACGTGTTCTTCTCGCCGGAGCGGCAGGCGACGGCGGGCAAGGCCGCGGCGGCGTTCGCGGTCACGCTCCTGCCGTACTCGGCGCTCGGGCCGTTCGCGGGAGTGTTCATCGACCGGTGGCAGCGGCGGCAGATCCTGGTGTGGACGCCGGTGCTGCGGGCGATGGTCGTGCTGGTCGTCGCGGCGCTGGTCGCGGGCGGGCAGGACGGCGTCGGCTTCTTCCTCGCGGTGCTGGTGGTGCTCGGCGTCAACCGCTTCTTCCTGTCGGCGCTGTCGGCGGCGCTGCCGCATGTGGTGCGGCGCGAGCAGCTGGTGACGGCCAACGCGTTCTCGGTGACGAGCGGGACGGTGATCGCGTTCGTGGGCGGCGGCGGCGGGTACCTGCTGCGCGCCCTGTTCGGCGGCGGGCAGGAGGGAACGGCGCTGATCCTGGCGGCGGGGGCCGGCATGTACCTGGCCGCCGGGGCGATCGCGACGCTGCTGCCGCGCGGGCTGCTCGGCCCGTACCCGGCGGAGGCCGAGGCGCTGGCGGGCCGGGGCCCGGGGACGGACGCGCCGCGGGTGCGCGACGCGCTGGGCGCGGTGCTGAGCGGCCTCGCGGACGGGGCGCGGCACATCGCGCGGCAGCGGCCGGCGGCGCTCGCGCTGGCCGCGATCTCGTTCCACCGGTTCATGTACGGGATCATCCTGATGATGACGCTGCTGCTGTGCCGCGGCCACTTCTCCGACGACGCCGACGAGGGGCTGGCGACGCTGGCGCTGATGCTCGGGGTGTCGGGGGCGGGGTACTTCGCGGCGGCGATCGTGACGCCGCCGGTGGTGCGGCGGATCAGCAAGCCGGCGTGGATCGCGGTGCAGCTCGCCGGGACGGCGGCGGGGATGTTGCTGCTCGGGCTGCCGTTCTCCGAGCCGGCATGGCTGGTCGGCGCGTTCGGGCTCGGGGTCGTGTCGCAGGGCGTGAAGCTGTGCGTCGACACGACGCTGCAGGAGACGATCGACGACGCGTACCGGGGCCGGGTGTTCTCGGTGTACGACATGCTGTTCAATACGACGTTCGCGGCGGCGGCCGCCGTGGCGGCGACCTGGCTGCCGTCGGACGGCGTCGCCCCGATGACGGTCGTCGCGGTGGTCGTCGCGTACGCGGCGGGCGCCGCCGCGTTCTGGACGGCGACGGTCCGCGGCCCGAAGGCCGTCCCGGCCCGGCACTAGACGTCTGACACGGTCAGTTCTGCGCGAGGATCAGCTTCTCCAGGAGTGATTCGATCGGTGCACTGGTCTGCCCGTCGTAGTTGCAGAGGATGACCGTGGTCCATTCGGAGTACGGGTAGGTGTACCAGGCGGTGTCGACGCCTTGGGAGCCGCCGTTGTGGCCGAGGATCCGCTGCCCGTTGACGAGCGTGCTGTCCGGCCCGTAGCCCGCGAACGCCGTCTTCGCGGGCTTGTCGCCCTTGGGCGGCAGCGTGCCCAAGGGCACCTTCGGCGTGGTGATGAGTTCGGTGTAGGCGCGGCCGAGGAGCCTGTGGCCGTTGAGTGCCGCGGTGAAGCGCATCATGTCCGGCGCGGTGGCGAAGGCGCCGCCGTCCGGCAGGCCAAGGAAGTCGCGCTGGGCCGCCACGTCCTCGCGCTGACCTGAGGAAGTGGTGGTGTAGGGACGGGCGATGCGCCGGTCGCTCAGCCCCTGCTGCCGGGTGTAGAAATTCGAGGCGGTCATGCCCGCCTTACCGAAGACGTTGCGGCGGACGTAGTCGTAGTACGACAGGCCGGACACCTTCGCCACGATCGCGCCGAGCACGACGAAGGCCGAGTTGCTGTACAGGTAGCCCGTTCCAGGGGTGAAGTGCAGCCCGTTCTTGCGGATGAACGCCATGGTCCCGTCCATGACCTGATCCGGGCTGGTCCAGGTGGCCTGGGCGTCCGGGTAGTCCGGGTTCTCCTGGTGGTAGTCCCCCATGCCGGAGCTGTGGGTGAGCATCTGGTGCACGGTGACGCCGTTCGCGACCTCGGCGGGGAAGCCGTCGAGGTACGTGCCCAGTTTCGCGTCGTAGGCGATCTTCCCCGCCTCCGCCAACTGCGCGACCGCCACGCCGACGAAGACCTTGCTGATCGAGCCGAGCGCGAAGACGGTGCCCGGCCCGTTGCGGATCGAGCGCTCCTTGTCCGCCATCCCGCAGGAACGGGACAGGACGGTGCGTCCGCGGTTCGCGAGCAGGACGACCCCGGAGAACCGGTCCTCGGCGGCCTGCTGCTGGACGAACCGATCGAACTCGCCACCGGGCCGCAGTTCCCGCCCCACAGCGGCGCTCGCCGTTCCGGTGGTCTTCAGCCATCCGCCCGCGGCGAGCGGCACGGCTCCCATCAGTCCGAGCGCGGAACGTCGGTTCACGGCCATCCTGCATCTCCCTCACATCGGTGAATGCGGTGCAGGAAGAGGCAACATGATCGTGTGTTTCCCGGGCGTTATCCCGGCCGGGCTCAGAGGGATTCGGCGATCGCGTGGAGGGCGGCGCCGATGTGGCGGACCTCGTCCTCCGTGCAGACGTACGGCGGCATCGTGTAGATGAGCTTCCCGAACGGGCGCAGCCAGACGCCGTGGGCCATCGCGAGCTCCTGGACGGCGGTCATGTCGACGGGCTCGCGGGCCTCGACCACGCCGATCGCGCCGAGGACGCGGACGTCGGCGACCCCGGGCAGGTCCTCGGCGCCGGAGAGCTCGCTGGTGAGGACGGCCTCGATGGTGTCGACCTCGTCCCGCCACTCGCGCGACAGCAGCAGGTCGATGGACGCCGACGCGACGGCGGCGGCGAGCGGGTTCGCCATGAACGTCGGCCCGTGCATGAGCGCGCCCGCCTCACCCGAGGTGATCCCGTGCGCGACGCGGTCGGTGCACAGCGTCGCGGCCATCGTCATGTATCCGCCGGTCAGGGCCTTGCCGACGGACATGATGTCGGGGACGACCTCGGCGTGGTCGCAGCCCCACAGCTCGCCGGTGCGGCCGAAGCCGGTGGCGATCTCGTCCAGGACGAGCAGCAGGCCGTGCTCGTCGGCGATGTCGCGGAGGGCGCGCAGGTACTCGGGGGCGTAGAAGCGCATGCCGCCGGCGCCCTGCACGATCGGCTCGGCGATGATCCCGGCGAGCTCGTGGGCGTGCTCGGCGGCGAGCTTCGCGACCTCGTCGATGTACACCTGGTCGGGATCGGCGCTGTAGCCGAGCGGCGGCACCGGCGCGAACACGTGCCGGGCGAGGACGTCGCTGAACAGGTGGTGCATGCCGTTGACGGGGTCGCAGACGGCCATGTCGCCGAAGGTGTCGCCGTGGTAGCCGCCGCGGACGGTCAGCAGCCGGTGCCGTTCGGGGCGCCCCTGCGAGCGCCAGTACTGCATCGCCATCTTGATCGCGACCTCGACGGCGACGGAGCCGGAGTCGGCGAAGAAGACCTTGGTGAGCGGCTCGGGGGTCAGCTCGACGAGCCGCTCGGCGAGCCGGACGGCCGGCGGGTGGGTGAGCCCGCCGAACATGACGTGCGCCATCTTGCCGAGCTGGCCCGTGACGGCGGCGTTCAGCTTCGGGTGGTTGTAGCCGTGGATCGCCGCCCACCACGACGACATCCCGTCGATCAGCTCGGTGCCGTCGGCGAGGGTGAGCCGGACGCCGTCGGCCGACACGACCGGCTGGACGGGCGCCGTCGCGGGCATCGGCGCGTACGGGTGCCAGATGTGGTCGCGGTCGAACGCGAGCATCCGCTCGGTCTCGGCCGGGCTCATCCGGCCCAGCTGCAGCGGGATCATTCGGGCCCGATCCCTTCGCCGGCGGCCCAGCCGCGCAGCTCCCGCTCCGCGGCCTCCTTGCCGATCATCCCCTGGTCGAGGCGCAGCTCGAGGAGGAACTTGTAGGCCTTGCCGACCAGCGGCCCCGGCTTGATGCCGAGGATCGCCTGGATCTCGTTGCCGTCGAGCTCCGGGCGGATCGCGGCCAGCTCCTCCTCCTCGGCGAGCCGGTCGATCCGCGCTTCAAGGTCGTCGTACGTGCGGCGGAGCCGGTCGGCTTTGCGCTTGTTGCGGGTGGTGCAGTCGGCGCGGGTCAGCTTGTGCAGCCGGCTGAGCAGCGGGCCGGCGTCCCGCACGTAGCGGCGGACCGCCGAGTCCGTCCATTCGCCGGTGCCGTAGCCGTGGAACCGCAGGTGCAGCTCCACCAGGCGCGACACGTCCGCGATGACGTCCTTCGGGTACCGCAGCGCGGTCAGCCGCTTGCGCGTCATCTTCGCGCCGACGACCTCGTGGTGGTGGAACGACACCCGGCCGCCCGTCTCGAACCGGCGGGTCCTCGGCTTGCCGATGTCGTGCAGCAGCGCCGCGAGCCGCAGCACGAGGTCGGGTCCTTCCTCCTCCTGCGCGATCGCCTGCTCCAGGACGATCAGCGAGTGCTCGTAGACGTCCTTGTGCCGGTGGTGCTCGTCGATCTCCAGCCGCAGCTTCGGCAGCTCGGGCAGCACGTGCGCCGCGAGCCCGGTGTCGACCAGCAGCGCCAGGCCCTGCCGCGGGTACCGCCCGCAGACCAGCTTGGACAGCTCGTCGCGCACCCGCTCGGCGGACACGATCTCGATCCGCCCGGCCATGTCCTTCATCGCCTGGACGACGTCGGACGCGACGGTGAAGCCGAGCTGCGCGGCGAACCGGGCGGCCCGCATCATCCGCAGCGGGTCGTCGCTGAAGGAGTCCTCCGGCCTGCCCGGCGTCCGCAGCACCTCACGCTGCAGGTCGGCGAGGCCGCCGAACGGGTCGACGAACTCGTACCCGGGCAGCCGCGCCGCCATCGCGTTCACCGCGAAGTCGCGGCGGCGCAGGTCCTCCACCAGGGACGTGCCGTACGTCACCGCCGGCTTGCGCGACTTCGGGTCGTAGGACTCGCTGCGGTAGGTGGTGATCTCCAGCTCGTGGCCGTCCTTGCGCAGCCCGACCGTGCCGAACTCGATGCCGATCGTCCAGACGTTGTCCGCCCAGCCCTTGATGATCTCCAGGATCTTCTCCGGCGGCGCGTCGGTGGTCAGGTCGACGTCCTTGGACGGCCGGCGCAGCAGCGCGTCCCGGACCGGCCCGCCGACCAGCGCCAGCTCGTAGCCGGCCGCGGCGAACCGCTCGCCGAGCCCGTCGGCGACCGGCGCTATCCGGTGCAGCAGCTCCGCGATCGCGGTCCTGCGCCGCGCGGAGGCACTGGGATTCTCGTTGTCGTCGGGCACCTGGTCGAGCACGGCCATCGAGCGTATTTCCTTGGTTGTCGGGCTGACAAAGGACTTTCGGCGGGCGCGGGCCCTTCACATGGCGCTAGCCCCGGGTTACGTTCTGGACACCCCCGATGACGCCAGCGCGACCGCCGGTGAGCCTCCCGTACGCACCACGGTAGCGGGATCCCCAGGGCCCACGGTCCGCCGCACCTGCGGCTCAAGCGCATCGGGAGGCCCGACCCGCCGTTCGGCGGGTGTTGAACCGGACACCTCGGGTATGTGGGGACATCCCCACAGAGTGCGACGCACGGGGGCACAGGGAGACCGGCACGGGGCTGTGCGGGGAGTTCCCCGCGGGATGGAGCCATCATGAAGGACGCCCTCACCATCCACCGCGCGCTGCTCGAATGGGAGGCCGTGCACGAGATCGTGCGGCTGCCCATCGGCATCGCCCACGCCGACGAGCTGCCCAAGGCGCTCGGCCTCCCGGCGGACCGGTGCCTGGTGACGCGCGTCTTCGCCTGCGCCGACGCCTACGGGAGGCGGCGCTTCCTGACGGGGGTGGTCGTCCCGGCGGGGGAGCGCCCGCCCGGTGAGACGGTCCGCCGCGCGGTGGGCGCCCGGCTGGCCAGACCAGCCCGCGCCGACTTGGTCAACGCCGTCACCGAGTACGCGGCGGGACTGGTGTGCCCACTGCTGCTGCCGGAGTCGATGCCGCTGCTGATCGACCAGCGGCTCGTGGACGGCCTGCGCGCCGCCGACGTCGTCTACACCCCGACCGGCGAGCCGTCCACCGCGCTCGGCATCCGCGGCCACGACCTGTACGCGCTGTGCCAGGCCAAGCCCGTGGAGCTGGCCGCCGGGCCGGACGTCCCGGCGCCCGCCACCGCGCCCGCCCGGGAATCCGGCCGCGACCGGGCCTCCGGGCCCGCCGGACCCGCCGGGCCCGCGCGCCGCCGGAACCGTCCGGACCGGCCCGAGCCGCGCCATCCGGTGGGCTGATCCGCGTCGGAAGTCCGGCGCCCGGCCCGTGCCGACTACCATCGGGGCCGTGGTGCGGAGCAGACGCGGCGTGAGAGCGGACACGGTGTGAGGACCGTCAAGCGCGCGGTCGCGCTGGCCGCCGTGCTGCCCTGGTTCGCGGTGGGTGCCGGGCCCGCCCTCGCGGCCGCGCCCGGCACGGACGCGCTCGACCGGGCCGCCGCCCTGGACCGCTCCGTGGCGGCCGGGGCCGCGCTGCCCCAGGCCGCCGAGCCCGGCACCGCCGCCGTCCAGCCCGGCGCCGCGCAGCCCGATTCCCCCGGCACGCTGGACAGCCCCGATCTCGGGCGCAGCCGCAGCCAGGTCGGCGTCGCGCTGACCAAGGTCACCCCGAAGCCCCTGAAGGCGAACTCGACGCTCGACATCCGCGGCACGGCGCAGAACCGGTCCGGGCACCAGATCGCCGGCGTCAGCCTGCGGCTGCGCTACGGCCGGCAGCCGATCAGCAGCCGCAGCCAGCTCGAGCAGTACTCCGAGATGACCGCCGACCAGCTCCCCGTCCCGGGCCTGACCAGGCCGATCCCGCAGGCGGGCGGTGCAGGCGGCAAGCAGGACTGGGAGCTCAAGGTCGCGGTCGCGAAGATGCAGCTGACCCCGCCGAACGGGACGCCCGGCGTTTACCCGGTGGGCGTCGAGGTGCTGAACTCCGCCCAGCAGGTCGTCGGCGGCGTCACCACGTTCGTGACCTTCATGCCGAAGCGGACGCAGTTCAAGCCCGTCGCGGTCGGCTGGGTGCTCCCGCTCGCCGACCAGCAGCACCGGACGAGCGACTCGATCTTCCTCGACGACCGGCTGTCCCAGGAGGTGGCGGGCACCGGGCGGCTGAACGACCTGGTCACCGCGGCCGCCGCGAAACCGAAGACGCCCGTCACCTGGGCGATCGACCCCGCACTGCTCGACGACGTCCAGCAGATCGCGGCGCACGACTACCGCGTCCTCACGCCGGGCGCGAAGACGGCCAGCAAGACCGTGAAGAAGAGCACCGCCGCGTCCGCCTGGCTGGCCGCCCTGCGGAACGCGACGAAGGGCGACCCGTACTTCACCCTCCCGTACGCCGACCCCGACGCCGTGGCGCTGGCCCGCTACAAGATGACCGGCACGATCCGCACCGCCTACGACCAGCTCAACACCAGTGCCGTCGCCCAGAAGGCCCTCGGGCGCGCACCGGACAAGCACTACGCGTGGCCGCCATACGGCGTCGCCGGTCCCGACACGCTCGACGCGCTCGCCAAGTACGGGCTGAAGGACGGCGGGTCGTTCCTGATGAGCGACCTCCAGTTCGGGGACCTGCCGCAGGGCGGCCCGGCGAACGCCACCACCGCGATCCAGACCGCCCACCAGGGCACGCACAAGACGCTGGTCTACGACTCGGCGCTGAACGACATCGTCAGCGCCAACTCCCGGGCCGCGGGCGGCAAGGTGCTGACCGAGCAGCGGTTCCTCGCCGAGACCGCCGTGATCGCCGGCGAGGCGCCCAACGTCCAGCGCACCGTCGTCGTCGCCCCCGACCGGCAGTGGAACCCCGCCCCCGGGCTCGCCGAGGACCTGCTGAACTACACCAGGGGCGCGACGTGGCTGAGCGAGACCTCGCTCGGCAAGATCGAGTCGATGCATCCGCAGAGCCGCGTCCTGCGCGCCTACAACGACGACTACCAGAAGTACGAGCTCGGCGGCGCCTACCTGGAAGAGGTCGCGGACATCGGCCGCCGCGCCGCCCGGTTCCGGTCGATCATGGTGGCGCCGATCGGCATCTCCTACGAGCGCGCCCTGCTGCGCGTGCAGTCCGCGGCCTGGCGGACGAGCCAGACCCGCGCGAGGCACGCCAGGCTCGAGCTGTCGGACGAGCTGGACCACGAGATGGCGCAGGTCCACATCGTCACCACCCAGAGCAAGCGGACGAACCTCGCGGGCAGCTCCGGCAGGTTCCCGGTGACCGTCCGCAACACGCTGCACGACCAGACGATCAGGGTCCGGCTCGTCCCGATCTCGGTGAACACCGCCAAGCTCCAGCTGCGCCCGCTGGACCAGAAGGAGGCGATCATCGAGCTGCAGCCGGGGGAGCAGGAGCAGCGCTGGGTCGCCGCGCAGGCGTCCGGGAACGGCAAGTTCGACGTCCGGCTGGAGTTGCGGGACGCGGGATCGGGCAGGATCTTCAGCAGCGACGCCATCACCGTCCGCACCACGGGGTACGGGCGGCTCTCCCTGCTCATCACCGGTGGCGGACTTGCCGTACTCTTCGTGGGCGTCGGAGTGCGGGCCATCAGAGCAAGGCGCCGCCGGAAAGCGGAGGCAGCCGGTGACGGGTCGACCGGAATGGGACCAGCAGCGACCGGAGAACCGGGGAACGGATTCCCCGGTCCCGGGTTCCCAGGGTCCGGGATACCGCCCGCAGGGCCGCCCTCCGCAGGGGCCTCCGCCTCAGGGCCCGCCGCCCCAGGCGCCTCCGCCGCAGGGGCCTCCGCCGCAAGGCCGGCCGCCCCAGGGCCCTCCGCCCCCACAGGGCCCTCCGCCACAGGGGCGCCCTCCTCAGGGACCTCCGCCGCAGCGCCGTTCGCCCCAGGGCCGCCCCCCTCAGGGGCGTCCACCGCAGGGCTATCCGGCACAGCAGGGGTACCCGGAGCAGCCGGGCCGGTCGCCGAACCCGGGCTATCCGCCCCGGGGCCAGCGGCCCCCGCAGGATCCCCGCCAGGACCCCCGCCGGGCGCACCCGCAGCGGCCCCCGGCCCCGCAGCACCCGCAGGGCCGTCCGGTGCCCGCGAGCCCGGCGGGCTACCCGAACCCGAACATCGCCGCCCAGACGGCGATTGACCTGCCGCTTCCCGGCGGGGCCGGCGCCCCGGGCGAGACGGTCGTCGACATCGCGCCCCCCGCGGGCGGGGGCCCCGGCGGCCCGGACGGCGGCAAGGCCGCGGCCGGCGGCGTCCTGCGGTCCGGCGCGATCATGGCGATCGGCACGCTGGTCTCCCGCGTCACCGGGTTCCTGCGCACCGCCGTCATCGTCGCCGCGCTCGGCACCGGCCTGCTCGCCAACGCCTACAACACCGCCAACACGATCCCGAACCAGATCTACGACCTGCTCCTCGGCGGCATCCTGACCAGCGTCATCGTCCCGCTGCTGGTGCGCGCGAAGGAACGCGACCGCGCCTACGGCGAGCAGTACGAGCAGCGGGTGTTCACGCTGGCGGTGCTCGGCCTCGCCGTGCTGACCGTCGTCGCGGTGGCCGCCGCGCCGCTGTTCATCGACGTGCTGGCCGGCAGCTACACGGGCGACCAGCGGCACATCGCGGTCCTGTTCGCCGAGTTCTTCCTGCCGCAGATCTTCTTCTACGGCGTCGGCGCGTTCGCCGGCGCCATCCTCAACACCCGCAACAGCTTCGCCGCCCCGATGTGGGCGCCGATCCTGAACAACATCGTGGTGATCGCGGTCGGCGGCGCGTTCCTGGCGCTGTCGTCGGGGAAGGTCGACCCGTCCAGCATCTCCGACACCCAGTTCATGGTGCTGGCGGCCGGCACCACCGGCGGCATCGTGCTGCAGACGGTCGCGCTGTGGCCGTCGCTGCGCCGCGCCGGGTTCCGGTGGCGGCCCCGGCTGGACTTCAAGCGCGGCGAGATCGGGCAGGTCGGCCGGATGGCCGGCTGGACGCTGCTGTACGTCGTCGCGACCCAGATCGGCCTCGCCGTCGTCACGGCCCTCGCCAACCGGGCCGGCGACCTCGGCCACTCCAAGGGCCTCGGCGACGGCTACGGGTACACCCCGTACTTCAACGCCTACCAGCTGTTCCAGCTGCCGTACGCGATCGTCGGCGTCTCGGTGATCACCGCGCTGCTGCCCCGGATGAGCCGGTTCGCCGCCGAGGGCAAGATCGGCGACGTGCGGTCGGCGTTCTCCAGCGGGCTGCGCCTCTCCTCGGTGATCATCATGCCGGCGGCGGCGCTGATGCTGGTGCTCGGCCCGGAAATCACCACGGTGCTGTTCGCGCACGGCAACACCTCGGCCGACGACGCGCTGGTGATCGCCCGGGTGATGCAGATGTTCGCGATCGCGCTGGTGCCGTTCTCGATCTACCAGCTGATGCTGCGGGTCTTCTACTCCTTCGGCGACACCCGCACGCCCGCGCTGGTCGGTGTCGTGTCCGTCACGTCCAACATCATCATGGCGTTCGCCGCGTACAACGTCCTCGGCGTCAAGTGGATCGTGGTCGGCATCGCCGGCGGGTACGCGGTCACCAACATCGTCGGCACGCTGGTGTGCTGGCTGGTGCTGCGCCGCAAGCTCGGCGGCATCGACGGCCGCCGCATCGTCGGCGGCCACCTCAAGCTGCTGATCGCGATCTGGCCGCTGATCGGGTTCGCCTACGCGGTGCACGCCGTGGCCGACGCCGCGATCGGCGTCGACACCATGATCCCCGCTCTGGCCACGCTGATCGTGGGCGCCGGCGGCGGCGGGCTGCTGTACCTGGTGTTCGCGAAGCTGCTGCGCGTCGACGAAGTGCAGCAGATGATCGGCACCTTCGCGCGCAGGTTGCCGGGCGGCCACCGGTAAGTCGTGGCAAAGTGAGGGGGACGCGCCCGGATCACGCCGCCATTCCCGTGTTCGAACCACTACCATGTGGGGGACTACGGCTTGCGGGCTGACACCCTGGGGAACGCAAAGAGGAGGGTCGGAGGCGTAAGCTGCCACGCCACGAACATGGGATCTGACGACCTGCGCAGGACGTTGCCGTGAGCACGTCAGTGATCGAACCCGGCACGCGTCTCGCCGGCCGCTACCGGCTCGAGGAGCGCATCAGCGACTCCGGCGGGTCCTCGCTCTGGAAGGCCATCGACGAGATCCTGGCCAGGGCCGTCGCCGTCCGCACCTTCGACCCCGAGTTCCCGCGCGTCGGCGAGGCCGTCACCTCCGCCCGCGCCGCCAGCCGCCTCACCGACCCCCGCGTCACGCAGGTCTTCGACGCCGACGACAGCGGCGAGAGCGCCTACGTCGTGAGCGAGTGGGTCGCGGGCGAGACGCTGGAGCAGATGCTCGCCAAGGCCCCGCTGGAGCCGGGCCGGGCCGCGACGCTGCTGTACGAGGCCGCCGAGGCGATCGCCGCCGCGCACGCGGCCGGGCTCGCGCACCTGTGCCTGTCCCCCCGCGACCTCGTCTGGACGACCGGCGGCACCGTCAAGCTGCTCGGCGTCGCCACCGACGCGGTGCTCGGCGACCGGTACTCCGACGACCCCGCCGCCGAGGACGTCCGCGGCCTCGGCCGGATGCTGTACGCGGCGCTCACCGCGCACTGGCCCGGCGACGAGGCCGCGTCCGACCTGCCCGCCGCGCCGGCGTCCGACGACGTCCCGCACGCGCCCCGCCAGGTGCAGGCCGGAATCTCGCACGCGGTCGACGCGATCGTCTGCCGCTGCCTCGGCATCGGCGCCGGCGAGCCGCTCACCGAACCCGCCGAGCTGGCGAAGGCGCTGCGCGGCGTGCCGCGCACCCCGCTGCCGCTGTTCGCGGGCCTCGGCACCGCCGCGCCGCCGCCGCGTCCGGCGATCCCGCGCCCCGCGTCCGCGGCGACGGCCGCGCCGACGCAGCCGCACCACCCGCCCGTCCAGGAGCCGCCCCGCCCGGCGCAGGGCCGGCGCGCTCGCAGAGCCCAGCCGCAGCCGCAGTCCGCGCAGTCCGGGCAGGTCCCGCCGCCGCGCGGCCGCTACGACACGCCTCCGCCGGCGCCCCCGGGGGACGCCACGACCGTCGCGCCGCACGCCCGCCGGCCGGCCAACCGGGCGCTGCTCGGCGTCGCCGCCGCCGCGCTCACCGTCATCGTCGGCCTCGGCGCCTGGGCGCTGTCCGGCGGCGGGTCCGGCGACGACGACCACGGCAAGAACCCGCAGGCCGACCAGAGCAACAAGACCACGCCCCCCAAGCCCACCGCCACCAAGCTGACCGTCCAGGACGCCTCGGCCACCCAGAAGCCGGCCGGCCAGCACCCGGACCAGGCCAGCATGAAGAACCCGGGGGCCGTCATCGACGGCGACGCCGGCACGGTGTGGGAGACGCAGACCTACCACTCCGAGCAGTTCGGCAACCTCGTCAGCGCCGTCGGCGTCACGCTGACCATGGGCGCCCCGGCGAAGGTGTCGGCCGTCAAGGTCGACTGCCCGGTCAGCGGCGGCGCCCTGCAGGTCAGGGTCGGCACGTCCCGCTCGCCGGGCGCCATGAAGTCGATCGGCGAGCAGCCGTGCGGCGGCGGCGAGCTGACCTTCACGCCGAGCCAGCAGGTCTCCGGGCAGTACGTGCTGGTCTGGTTCACCCGGCTGCCCGGCGGCCTCAAGGGCAAGCTCAACCAGATCACCGTCACCGGGACGGCCGGCTGACCGGCCGGCTGACCGCGCCGCGGCGGGCGCCGGCGT
>NZ_BAAAMR010000143.1:0-21620 GCF_039529375.1 Actinomadura napierensis | reverse complement strand
GCACCGCCCGCGCCGCGGCGGCCCGCGGCGGTCGCGCCCGCCCCGGCGACGGCGGTCGAGCGGGGTCCGCTTCCGCCGACGCCGGTGGACGGCACGCCGGCGGGCGCCGAGGGCGCGCCCGAGGAGAAGGTCAGCCTCATCCGCCGGCATCCGAAGCGGCGTCCGGGCGGGCCGCAGGTCCTCGGCGTCAACTGCAAGAACGAGCATTTCAACGATCCGCGCGCGCACTACTGCGCGGTCTGCGGGATCTCGATGCTGCAGCTCACGCTGTCGCCGTTCCACGGGCCGCGGCCGCCGCTCGGCGTGCTGCTGCTGGACGACGGGCAGGCGGTCCCGCTGGAGGTCGACCAGCTGGTCGGCCGGCGGCCGGAGCGGGCGCCGGAGGTGGCCGAGGGCCGTGCGCATCCACTGCGGATGACCGACGCCGAGGAGTCGATCTCGCGCCGGCACGTGCTGGTCCGGCTGCAGGAATGGCAGGTCGCCGTGGTCGACCTCGGCTCGGCCAACGGGACGGCGGTGCGCGCGCCCGGCGCCGCGGAGTTCGTCCGGCTGCCGTCCGACACCCCCGTCGAGCTGGCGCCCGGCGCGACCGTCCGGGTCGGTCTGGCCCGGACGTTCCGTTTCGAGTCCAACCGGAAAGTCTGATTCGGATTGGCCGGATCCGGACGCGCACCGCGCGGGCACATGCGGCGTCTCACCCTACCGAGCCCGACGGCGGCTCGATCGCGGCCGGTGCGCCGGCCGCGCCACCTCCCGAAAGGACACTGATGCGAACACGGCCCATGGGCGGGATCACCTTCGCCCATCCGCCCGCCTTCTGGACCGGGTTCATCGCCTGCGTCGCGGGCGTCGCCCTGCACCTGCCGATGTACATCGATTCGGCGGACATGCACTACCACATGCGCGGCATGGCGATGGACGCGCCGATGCTGACCGGGATGGCGCTGATCGTGGTCGGCCTGGCGCTGACCGCCTACGGGCTCATCCCCCGCGGCCTGGCCGCGTCCCGCCGCAACGGGGTGGCCGGCGTCCGCGCGGCGTACGACGCGCCGTTCCGGCCGGCGCACATCGGGCTGGTGATCGTGATGACGACGGCGGTGACGATCGACGCGATGAAGCCGATCACGCTGTCGTTCGTGGCGCCGGGGATGGGCAAGGAGTACGGCCTGAAGTCGGCGCTGAACCCGTCGGGGCACTGGCCGGTGGCGCTGCTGCCGCTGTTCGGGCTCGCCGGCACGGTCGCCGGCTCGTTCCTGTGGGGCTGGCTGGGCGACCACATCGGGCGGCGCTCGTCGATCCTGCTGGCCGGGGTGATGTTCGTGACCACCGCCGTGTGCGGGGCGATGCCGTCGTTCTCGTGGAACCTGGCGATGTGCCTGCTGATGGGGCTGGCGGCGGGCGGGATGCTGCCGATCACCTTCTCGCTGCTGGCGGAGATGATCCCGGGCCGGCACCGCGGCTGGGTGATGGTGCTGATCGGCGGGAACCTGGCGCTGGCCTACGTCATCACCAGCTCGCTGTCGTCGGCGCTGGTGCCGCACTACTCCTGGCGGATCCTGTGGCTGCTGGGGATGCCGACCGGCGTGCTGCTGATCGCGCTGAACCACTGGATCCCCGAGTCGCCGCGGTTCCTGCTGGCGCACGGGCGCGAGGACGAGGCCCGCGCGATCATGACCCGCTACGGCGCGATCGAGGACGCCCCGGAAGCGCAGGCCGAGACCGGTGCGGACACGACCGTGCCCGGCGCGGCGGCGGACGCGGTCGCCGCCGCCGACGCGGTGCCCGCCGAGGAACGCAAGGAGGCCGCGCACGGCGCGGGTTTCACCCCGCTGTTCCGGGCGCCGTTCGCCGGCCTCAGCGTCGCGGTCGTGGTGCTGGGGCTCGGCATCGGGCTGGTGACCTACGGGTTCCAGCTGTGGATCCCCTCCAACCTGCAGAAGCTCGGCCTGGCGCAGAAGTCGGCGGATGCAGCGCTGCGCGACTCCTCGCTGCTGGGGCTGCCCCTGGTGTTCGTCGCCGCCGCCATGTACGGGCTGTGGAGCGCCAAGAAGACGATCATCGTGCTGACCGCGCTGACCGCGGCGGCGCTGGTGGCGTTCTCCTTCTCCGGTGAGTCCCTCGCGCACGACCGGACCTGGCTGTACGTCCTGCTGGCCGGCCCGATCGTCGGAACCGCCACCATCGCCGCGGTCCTGGCCGCCTACAGCTCCGAGATCTACCCCACCCGGATCCGCTCGCGCGGCTCGGGCCTGTCGGCGGGCGTCGGCAAGCTCGGCGGCGTCATCGTCACGATCGTGCTGGTGGTGGGCGCGACGGTGCCGTCGATCAACACGACCGCGCTGCTCGGCGCCGTCCCGCTGCTGCTGGCGGTGCTGGTCGTCGCGGTCTTCGGCGTGGAGACCAGGAAGCGGGCCGCGCGCGTGGCGGCCCCCGCCGCGCAGCCCGCCGACGCCTG
The DNA here is from genome assembly GCF_039529375.1 of Actinomadura napierensis. Taxonomy (NCBI): domain Bacteria; kingdom Bacillati; phylum Actinomycetota; class Actinomycetes; order Streptosporangiales; family Thermomonosporaceae; genus Actinomadura; species Actinomadura napierensis. The sequence continues at coordinate 19,165 of NZ_BAAAMR010000143.1, read as the reverse complement.
AGGGCCCGTCCCGCCCGGGCCGCCGCCCGGGCGGGGCGCCTCAGTCGCGCAGGCGGGACGCCTCAGTCGCGCAGGCGGGACGCCTCAGTCGCGCAGGCGGGCGGCGGACTCCAGCAGCAGCGCGTGCACGAACGCCTGCGGGAGGTTGCCGCGCAGCTGCCGCTGCTGGACGTCGTACTCCTCGGAGAACAGCCCGCTGGTGGCGCACCCGGACCGGGTCCGCTCGAAGGTGCCGAGGGCGCGGGCGGTCTCGCCCTGGCGGTGCTCGGCGAGGGCGAGGAAGAAGCCGCACAGGGAGAAGGCGCCCTCGGCGACGCCGAGCGGTTCGCCGCCGACCCGGTACCGGTAGACGAAGCCCTCCTGGACAAGGTCGGAGCGGACGGCCTGCAGCGTGGCGATGGTGCGCGGGTCGTCGTCGGGCAGGCAGCCGCGCAGCGGCGGGATGAGCAGCGCGGCGTCCACGCGCTCGTCGTCGGGGGCGCGCTTCCACCGCCCGCCGGCCGTGAGGGCGGTGCGGGTGGTCTCGTCGAGAATGGCGTCGGCGAGACCATTCCACGTGGACGCCTCCGCCGGGCCGGCCAGGTACCGGGCGGCCTGGCGCAGCCCCCCGACGCAGGTGAGCCGCGAGTGGGTCCACAGGTCGTCGTGGGTCTCCCAGATGCCGGCCTCGGGCTGCCGCCAGCGGCGGGCGATGACGTCGGCGGCGACGCGGGCGGCCTTCACCTGGTCGGCGCCGGGCGGCTCGCGTTCGGCGGCCACCGCGAGCAGCAGCAGCGCCTCGCCGAGCGCGTCGAGCTGGAACTGCTCGCTCGCGAGGTTGCCGGTGACGGCGGTGGCGCCCGGGTAGCCGGGCAGGTCGGCCTCCCGCTGCTGCGGGATGTCGCCGCCGCTGACGGTGTAGGCGGGCTTGAGGCGGTCGCCGTCGGCGAGGACGCGCGCGGTGACGAACTCGACGGCGTTGCGCAGCAGGTGCGGCGGCCCGCCGTGCACGGCGACGGCGCGTCCGGCGAAGCACTGGTCGCGGATCCAGGCGTACCGGTAGTCGAAGTTGCGGCCCTCGTCGGAACGTTCGGGCAGGGCGGTGGTGGCGGCCGCGACCATGCCGCCGCTGCCGCTGGTGAGCCCGGTCAGCACCGAGTAGGCGAGCCGGGCGTCACGCGGGGCGATGGTGTCGGTGCAGGACGGCACCGCCTCGCGCCAGCCGCGTTCGGTGGCGTCCCAGAGGGCACTGGCGTCCAAGGGGCCCTCGGCGGCGCCCGCTTCGGCGATCTCCAGCACCAGGTCGCGGGTCTCGCCCTCGGCGAGGTCGAAGGTGAGGGCGAGGACGGGGCCGCCGTCGGCGTTCTCCCGCACCACCGCCTCGTCGCCGCCGCGCCAGCGGATCCGCGCGGTGCCGCTGCGGGCCGTCCACTCGGCGCCGTGGTGGTGCAGGTCCCGCATCCGCTCGGCGCGCTCGCCGGCGCGCACGTCCAGCAGGACGCGCATCCGGGCCGTGCCGCGCACGGCCCGGCAGCGGCGCAGCACGACGGCGCGGTCACGGTCGGCGGGCCGGGCGAGGGCCTCGCGGCACTCGACCATGCCGCCGTCGCCGGTCACCCACCGGCTGTGCCAGATGAGCCCGTGGTCCTCGTAGTAGCCGCCCCACACCCAGCGTTCAGCTGCGGGCTGGACGACGTAGTCGCCGGGGCCGCCGAGCAGGCCGCAGAACGCGGCGGGCGAGTCCCAGGCGGGAAAGCACATCCAGGCGAACTCGCCTTGCGGCCCGACCAGGACGCCGCGCTCCCCGTCCGCGATCAGCGCGTAGTCGCGCAGCGCCTTCGGCAGCGAGTCCCGTCCCCCCGTGCCTGCCACCCGTGTCTCCTTTCCGCGCGCCGCTGTACGTGGGGGGTGAGTACCCAGGAACGCGCCGCTGACCCAGGGTCTTGATCATTCCTGTGGCGGCGGGCCATGCTTGACCCGGCCGCGGATCCCGGGCCGCCGCTGCCAGGGGCGCGGACCGTCCGGCGGCCGGTAGGCGACGCCGAGGGCGTCCAGCCGGGCGTAGTGCGCGGCGTCCATGCGGCGCAGGAGGCCGGCGGCGTCGCGTTCGGCGGGCGGCGGCAGGTCCGACCAGACGGTCTCGGCGAACGCGCACAGCCGGGGGAACAGCTGGTAGTCGACGCGGTCGCGGGACTCGGTCAGCTCGGTCCACATGTTGGCCTGCGCGCCGAGGACCCGGGCGGCGTGCGGGGTGCCGGCCAGCGCGGGCGGGACGGGCTCGAACCGGTACACGTCGGCGAGCGTGCGGACCCAGCCGAGCGGGACCGGCTCGTCGTCGCCGGGCGCCTGCCGGTGGTCCAGGTAGACGTGCTGGCGGGGGCACATGACGACGTCGTGGCCCGCCTTCGCGGCGGCGATCCCGGCGGCGTACCCGCGCCAGGACGTCACCGCCGCGCCCTCGGCGAGGCCGCCCTCGAGGATCTCGTCCCAGCCGACCAGGCGGCGGCCGCGGGCGGTGAGCCACCGGTCGAAGTGCCGGATGAACCAGGACTGCAGGCCGTCCTCGCCGTCCAGGCCCTCGGCGGCGATGCGGGCCTGCGCGACGGGCGAGCGACGCCACTGGTCCTTGGGGCACTCGTCGCCGCCGATGTGCACGAACCGGCCGGGGAAGATCTCCAGGACCTCCTCCAGCACCTCCTCGTAGAAGCGCAGCACCCGGTCGGTGGGGGCGAGCACGTTGGGGCAGATCCCCCAGGCGGTCCCGACCTCCAGGGCGCTCGTGTCGATCACGTCGGTGTTGCCGAGGTCGGGGTAGGCGGCGATGGCGGCCTGCGAGTGGCCGGGCACGTCGATCTCCGGGACGACGGTGATGTGGCGGGCGGCGGCGTAGGCGACGATCTCGCGCAGGTCGTCGCGGGTGTAGAAGCCGCCGTGCGGGCGCTCGTCCCAGCGGGCGGGCTCGCCCCAGCCGAGCCGGGTCCTGCGACGCCACGCGCCGACCTCGGTGAGCCGGGGATGCCGTCCGATCTCGATCCGCCATCCCTGGTCGTCGGTGAGGTGCAGGTGCAGGACGTTCAGCTTGTGGACGGCCATCAGGTCGAGGTAGCGCAGCACGTCGTCCTTGGGCAGGAAGTGCCGGGCGACGTCGAGCATGAGGCCGCGCCAGGCGAAGCGCGGCGCGTCCTCGATCACCGCGAACGGGACCTCGGGGGCCGTCCCCTCGACGGGGGCGCGGCGGAAGGCGTCCGGGCCGAGCAGCTGGCGGAGCGTCTGGCGCGCCCAGGACACCCCCGCCTCGGTGCCGCCGGTGATGTCCGCCCCGTCCGGTCCGATGGCGAGCCGGTAGCCCTCCGGGGGCAGGGACGGGTCGGTGCGGGCGCGGACCTCGCCGGTCCAGGGGCCGGTGCCGCCCGTCCGCTCGATGCCGCGGGGAGCCGGGATGAGGTTCATCGGCTCAGGCTAACCCGCGTACCGACAATCTCATTTTTCTTGACAATCGAGTTTGTCGGTGGCCATGATGGACGCATGCTGGACGTGACGGTGATCGAGGAATCCGCGGCGGCGGCCGCGTCGCTGGACCCGATGCGGGCGCGGCTGCTGGCCGAGCTGGCCGAGCCGCTGTCGGCGGCGGCGCTGGCGGCGCGGGTCGGGCTGCCGCGGCAGAAGGTGAACTACCACCTGCGGGCGCTGGAGCGGCACGGGCTGGTGGAGCTGGTCGAGGAGCGCCGCAAGGGCAACATGACCGAGCGGCTGATGCGGGCGACGGCGGCGGCCTACGTCATCTCGCCGCTGGCGCTGCCCGGGTTGCAGCCCGACCCGGACCGCCACCGCGACGCCCTGTCGGCGCGCTGGCTGCTGGCGGTGGCGGCGCGGCTGGTCCGCGACGTGGGCGCGCTCATCACCGGCGCGGAACGGGCGAACAAGCGGCTCGCCACCTTCGCGCTGGACGGGGAGGTGCGGTTCGCCTCGGCCGCCGACCGGGCGGCGTTCGTCGAGGAGCTGACCGCCGGGGTCGGCGCGCTGGTGCGCAAGTACCACGACGCCTCGGCGGAGAGCGGCCGAGGGCACCGCGTCGTCATCGCCCTGCACCCGTCGCTCAAGGCGGAATCCGCCGGACGGCCGGGCGTCGACGAGCAGGGCCGGGACGAGTCGATCGAGTCCTGAGGATCAACGGCCGCCGCGCGGCGGCACGGCACAAGGAACGGAACGGGACGCGCGGAACGCGCGGAGCAAAAGGCGAGGAGCACGTCATGGCGAAGGAATTCGAGATCGTCCGCGAGTTCGAGGTGGACGCGCCGCCGGAGCGGGTGTGGGACGCGATCACGGTGAACACCGCGGGGTGGCTGTGGCCGACCGAGTACGAGCCGCGCGAGGGCGGCGCGGCGGGCTTCGGCGCCACGGTGACCGCCTGGGACCCGCCGCGCCGGCTGGTCGCCCGGTCGGAGTCCCCGGAGGAGCTGAGGGAGGTCGGGCAGGTGCTCAACCAGCTCGACCACCTGATCGAGCCGCGCGAGGGCGGCCGGTCGTGGGTCCGCTACGTGCACAGCGGGATCTTCGTGGAGAACTGGGACGACCAGTACGACGGCGCGAACAAGCACACCGACTTCTACCTGCACACGCTGCGGCAGTACCTGATGCACTTCGCGGGGCGGCCGGCGGTGCACACCGACGTGCAGGGCCCGGAGGCGTCCGCGGCGAAGGGTTCGTTCGCGGCGGTGGGCCGGGGGCTCGGGCTGGGGACGTCCGCGGCGGACGGCGCGTCGGAAGGCGACCAGGTGCGGGTGGACCTGCCGGGCGTCGGCGCGACCACCGCGGTGGTCGACTTCCGCAACGACGACTTCCTCGGGCTGCGCACCGAGGACGCGATGTACCGGTTCTTCGGCCGCGACGCCTGGAGCGCGCCGGTGGGGATCGCGCTGCATCGCTTCGCGCCCGGCGCCGCTGGCGACGAGGAGGCGAACCGGAAGGCGTGGCAGGGCTGGCTGGACGGCCTGTACGCCTGATCCGGCACGGCAACGGCGGTGCCCGCGGGGACGGTTCCCGCGGGCACCGCCGTTGCCGTGCGGGCGGGGTCAGCCGGAGCGTTCCCGGACGAGCGCCGCCAGGTTCTGGCGGGCGAGGGAGCGCAGGCCGGGCCGCTGCGCAAGGAACGCGACGACGAGGACGGCCAGCGCCGACCAGGCGAACGTGGCCGGCCGGATGTCGGCGTGGAAGGCCAGCAGGTCGCTGTTGAACGCGCCGAGGAACGCGCCGGTGGCGAGCCGCCCGATGATCAGGCCGGGGATGGCGCCGAGCGCGACGACCAGGAGATTCTCGGTGGTGACGAGGCGGGCGAGCCGGCGGCGGCCGACGCCGGAGGCGCGCAGGGTGGCCAGTTCGGTGCCGCGTTCGGCGAGGTTCACCGACAGGGTGGCGAACAGGACGGTGAAGGCCAGCAGCGCGCCGAACGCCAGCATGACGGCGACGAAGACGTAGAACAGCTTCATGTAGCCGTCCATGGTGTGCTCGAGGGCGTGCGCGTCGGTGTAGGCGAGGACGCCGGGACGGGCCGAAAGGGCGTGTTCGACGGCGGCGCGGTCGGCGCCGGGGTCGAACCGGACGAGCGCGGTGTCGCGGCGCCCGCCGCTCCCGGGACCGGGGCCGGTGCCGGCGGTGCCGGGCGCCCAGGCGTCGACCTGGGCGAGGGAGGCGTAGGCGTAGGTGCCGAGCGGTTCGTCGACGAATCCGGCGACGGTGGTGGTGGCGGCGCGTCCGCCGGGCAGCCGCAGCGTGACGCGGTCGCCGGCGGCGGCGCCGAGCCGTCCGCGCATGGCGTCGCCGAGCAGCACGCCGCTCGCGGGGAGCGGGCGGGCGCCGCCGCCGCCGGGCGCGAGGAACCGGTGCATGGCGGTGCCGGGGCGGTAGCCGACCAGCGCGGTCGAGTACGCCTTTCCACCGGCGGTGACGGTCGCCTGGACCTGCGCGGACGGCTCGGCGGCGCGGACGCCGGAGGTGGCGGCGAGCCCCGCGAGGTCGCTGGAGCCGGCGGGCCCGGCGAGGGTCAGTTCGGCGTCCTGCCGCTGCACCTGGTCGAACTGCCGCGACACCGTGGCCTTGGAGGAGTCGAGCATTCCCCAGGAGACGAGGATGAGGACGAGTGCGAGGACGACCCCGGTCATGGTGTAGAGCGTGCGGCGGAACTGGCGGGTCGGTCCGCGCAGCACCAGCCCGGCGGTCGGGGACGGCGCGGCCGTGCCGGGCGAGGCGCCCGATGCGGCCGAGGCGGCCCAGCCGGGCGAGGACGCTGCGTCCCCCGGCGGACGGGATGATGCCGCGCATCGCCTCGGCGGGCGGGACGCGGCCGGCCGACAGCGCGGCGGCGAGCGCGGCGAGCGCGCCCGCGGCGAGCCCGTAGCCGAGCCCGGCGAGGCCGGCCGCGGCGCGCACGGACACGAACGTCTCGGGCAGGCCGATCGCGTCGCCGTACAGCCGGGTGACGGTGCCGGCGAGCAGCACCCCGGCGGCGACGCGGGGACCGCGCCGGCGAGCCCGGCCGCGAGCCCGGTCGCCAGGTAGTGGGCGACGACGGTGCGGCGGCGGAACCCGCTGGCGCGCAGGGTGCCGATGACGACGCGGTCGCGGGCGACCCGGCGGGTCAGCACCACGTAGACCGCTACGCCGGCGGCGGCCAGGAACAGCAGCGGGAACAGCACGGCGAGCTCGGCGAAGCCCTTGATGTCCTCGGCGAGGGCGGCGTTGCTGGGCTGGTCGGCGCGGGCGACGGCGGCGGTCGAGCCGTGGCCGCGCGCGGCGGCGGTGAGGGCGGCGCCGAGCCGGTCCGCGTGGCCGCGTCCGGCACCGGTGTAATAGACGGCGACCTGGTTCGGCGCGGCGGTTCCGGCGATCTTCTCGGCGAGCGGCTCGGGGACGAACAGCACGCCGAACGAGCCGGGCGCGGGCAGCGCGTCCTGGCGGCTGGCGGCGGGCCACAGGTACTCGGTGGACGAGGCGGTGCCGCGCACGTCCATCTGCTGCCAGGAGCCGCCGTGCCACACCCCCACCTTGGTCCCGGGCGTGAGGTGGGCGTGGCCGGCGATGTGCTTCTCGGCGAGGACACCGGACGGCGCGGACGCGTCCAGGTACCGGCCCTTGAGCACCTTGACCTTGTCGACGGCGGGCTGCGATCCGGTGGGCATGCCGATGACGCGGCCGACGAGGGTGCTGCCGTCGGGCATGCGCATCGGCACGTCGGCGACGGTGCGGGCGGCGGTCGCGGCGACGCCGGGCTGAGCGGCGGCGGTGCGGGCGATCGCGGCGGTGTCGCCGCCCGACACCGTCAGGTCGGCGAACCGGTACCGCTCGAACAGCCGCTGGTAGCCGGAGTCGAGGTTCTTGTAGGCGTCGTAGGACGCGCCGAACAGCGCGACGCCGAGCATCACCAGCACCACCACCGACACCAGCTGCGCGGGGCGGCGCCGCAGGTCCCGGAGGAGCTTGACGGTCAGCACGCTCACCAGGTCACCTCCTCGGCGGGCGCGGGCGCGGCGTTCCCGGTGACCTCGACGATCCGGCCGGACCGCATCCGCACGACCCGGTGGGCCATCGAGGCGATCGCGGCGTTGTGGGTGACGATCAGCACGGTGCGGCCCTCGCCGTTGAGGTCCTGCAGCACCCGCAGGACGCCGCGTCCGGTCTCCAGGTCGAGGGCGCCGGTCGGCTCGTCGCACAGCAGCAGCGACGGGTCCTTGGCGACGGCGCGCGCGATCGCGACGCGCTGCTGCTCGCCGCCCGACAGCTGCGCGGGGAAGTGGGCGCCGCGCTCGGCGAGGCCGACGGCGGCGAGCGCGGCGGCGGACCGCTCGCGGTCGCCGCGCCCGGTCAGCTCCGCGACGAGCCGGACGTTCTCCAGCGCGGTCAGCGACGGCACGAGGTTGAAGAACTGGAACACGAACCCGACGGTGTCGCGCCGGTAGGCGGTGCGGCCGTCCTCGTCGAGGCGCGAGATGTCGTGCCCGCCGGCGACGACCTCGCCGGCGGTGGGCGGCTCGATCCCGCCGATGAGGTTCAGCAGAGTCGTCTTGCCCGACCCGGACGGGCCGAGCAGCACGACCAGCTCACCTTCGGGCACCTCCAGGTCGGCGTCGCGCAGCGCGTGCACCTCGGCGCGGCCCTTGCCGTAGGTCTTGGACGCCCCGCGCAGCAATACCGCCGCGCGTCCGCTCGCGCCGTCCCGCTCGGACGCCAGGGCCTGATCACTACCGTGCCGCATCGTCATCGTCTCCTTCGTCGGCAGGGGGACGCTCCGCCGGTCCGCCGGGCGGGGCATCGGGGGTCTGTTCGGGCGCGGCGGCGCGCAGGAGCGCGGTGATGGACGCCGCCGCGGCGGCGGTGTCGGTCGCCGGGTCCATCAGGGCGTGCAGCAGCAGCCCGTCCAGCAGCGCGGCGATGACGACGGCCAGCCCGGCGGGGTCGGCGTCGGGGCGCAGCCGCCCGGCGTCGCGGTCGGCGGCGAGCCGGGCCGCCAGCAGGTCCCGGAACATCCGGAGCTGGACGGCGCTCTGCTCGCGCAGCTCCCCGTCGCGCAGCCCGGCCACCAGCGCCTCGGCCATGACCCGCTGGCCGGGGCCGCCGCCCGCGGTGAGCACCGCGACGGCCTGGTCCACGCCGTCCAGCACGTCCGGGGCCTGCAGGATCGCGTTGACCGGCCCCTCCAGCTCCCGCTCGATCCCGTGCATGACGGCGGCGCGGCGCAGCGCGTCCACCGAGCCGAAGTAGTAGTGCACGAGCGCGTTGTTGGCCTGCGCCCGCTCGGCGACGGCGCGCGAGGTCACCGCCGCCCAGCCGCTCTCGGCCATCACCGCGACGGCCGCCTCGAGCAGCCGCACCCGGGTCGGCACCTCACCGGACGCCATTCCGCCTCCCTCGTCTTGGTCATTTGCTTAAAGCATCTGACCAACAGAGTAGCCCGGAACCGTTGCATGCTGCAACGGTCGTGCGGACGGAACGGAGTCCGCGGTGAACACCTGACCCGCCGGTGCGGGTTCCGGAACTTTCTGGCCGATCGGGCGGGACGGCGTTACCGTGTCGGTACGGGATCACGGCCCCGTCCCCGCGCGGCGGCGCCGGGCCCGCCGGGTCGCCGCGCCCGCAGGCGGCGCCCGCCCCCGTCCCACCGCCGTACAGAGGTGAGACCGTGCGCACCACCACGGGGTGGCCGGTCCCCGACGATCCCGCGCAGGTCGCCGCGGTCCGCGTCCGGATCCGCGACGTCCTGCGCGAATGGGGCCACGCGGCCGGTGCGGACGTGGTGCTGCTGCTGGCCGACGAGCTGGTCGCCAACGCCCTCACCCACGGCCGCCCGCCCGTGCACCTGCGGCTGGAGGCCGACACGGCGGCCGGGACGCTGCGCTGCGAGGTGTCGGACGCCGACCCGCGGCCGCCCCGGCGCCGCTCCCCCGGCGAGTGCGACGAGCACGGCTACGGGCTGCTGCTGGTGCAGGCGCTGTCGGTGGCGCGCGGCTGGCATCCCACCGCCGGCGGCAAGGTCGTCTGGTTCCGCACGGCCCTCGGCTCCGGCGGCTGACCGCCCCCGGGGCTCACCGCCCGGCGGGCGGGCCCGCCGGGCGGGGGCGCGTCAGGCGTCGCGGCGCTTGAGCACGACCGCGGCGGCGGCCATCAGCACGGCGGTCCAGGCGGCGAACACCCCGTACCCCTGCCAGGGCGTGAGCAGGTCGTCCTTGCCCCGGTGCGCCTTGGCGATCAGCTGGCCGGCCTCGGAGGGCAGGTAGGCGTGCACGTGGTCGCCGAGGCTGCCGGGCAGGAGCGCGGCGAGCGGCGCGAGCACCAGCACGAAGCCGATGACGCCGGTGATGCCGCCGGCGGGGTGCCGGACGATCGCGCCGATCGCGAGCGCGAACAGCCCGAGCATGGCCAGGTAGAGGCCGCCGCCGACGACGGCGCGCAGCACGCCGGGGTCGCCGAGCGAGACGTCCGCCTTGCCGTGCAGGATCGCGGCGCCGATGAAGAACGACACGAACGACACGACAACGCCGAGGACGAGGACGATCAGCCCGAACACCACGGCCTTGGCCCACAGCATCGGCAGCCGGCGCGGCACGGCGAGCAGGCTGGCGCGGATCATTCCGGTGGAGTACTCGGAGGCGATCACCAGCACGCCGAGGACGCAGATGGTCAGCTGGCTGAGGAAGAAGCCGCTGCCGAGGATGGCGGAGACGGGGTCGGCGGCGAGCTGCGCGCGGTCGCCGGCGTCGGTCTTGTCCCACTGGCCGACGGTGAGGCCCATGAACAGCGCGGTGAAGCCGAGGTCGAGCACGACCAGCAGGATGAGCGACCACAGCGTGGAGCGGACCGAGCGGATCTTGGTCCATTCGGCGATCAGCAGCCGGCCGAAGCCGGGCCGCGCGAACTCCGGCGGGTCGCCGGCCGGCGCGGCGGCGGGCTCGGCGGTGGCGGTCATCGGATCTCCCCCTTCTCGGCGGGCGCGGCGTCCGGATCGGCGGGCGGCATGGTGGGCGGGGCGGGCGGCATGACGGGCGCGGCGGACGCGGCCGGGTCGGCGGCGGCGCCGTACTCGACGCTGTCGCGGGTCAGTTCCATGAACGCCGCCTCGAGGGAGCCGCGCCGCGGGGTCAGCTCGTGCAGGACGATGTGCTCGGCGGCGGCGAGTTCGCCGACGCGGGGCGCCTCCATGTGGGTGACGGTGAGGCCGGTGCCGCCGTCCGGGGTGATCTTGGCGCCCTCGGCGGCGAGCACGTCGGCGAGGCGGGCGGCGTCCGGGCTGCGGACGATCACCATCTTCTCGGTGCTGCGCTCGATGAACTCCTCGGTGGAGCAGTCGGCGATGAGCCGGCCGCGGCCGATGACGATGAGGTGGTCGGCGGTGACGGCCATCTCGTTCATCAGGTGGCTGGAGACGAACACGGTGCGGCCCTGCCCGGCGAGCCGCTGCATGAGGGTGCGGATCCAGACGATGCCCTCGGGGTCCAGGCCGTTGACGGGCTCGTCCAGGATCAGCACGGACGGGTCGCCGAGCAGCGCGGCGGCGATGCCGAGCCGCTGCCCCATGCCGAGGGAGAAGCCGCCGGCGCGCTTGCGGGCGACCTCGGTGAGGCCGACGAGCTCGGCGACCTCGTCGACGCGGCGGCGGCCGATGCCCTGCGTCTGGGCCAGGCACAGCAGGTGGTTGTAGGCGCTGCGGCCGGTGTGCACGGCGCGGGCCTCGAGCAGGGCGCCGACCACGCGCATGGGCGCGGGCAGGTCGCGGTAGTGCCGGCCGGCGATGCGCGCGTCGCCGCGGGTGGGGCGGTCCAGCCCGAGCAGCAGCCGCATGGTGGTCGACTTCCCGGCGCCGTTGGGGCCGAGGAAGCCCGTCACCCGTCCGGGGACGACGGTGAAGGACAGGTCGTCCACGGCGGTCTTGTCGCCGTAGCGCTTGGTGAGGTGCTCCGCCTCGATCATGCGCGCGTCCCGGGGGTCGGTTCCAGTGATCGGCATCACAGTAGCGCGCCGCGCGGTCCGCGCGGATCCTCCCGTGAGCCGATGCGCCTCCACCTCCGGTAGGGGATCGGCGGGCGCGGACCGGTCCGGCGTACGGCGCCGGGAGCAGTCGGGATTGCGCCCGGCGCGGGACGCCTGAGCACGCGCGTTCCGGGCAGGATGATCGGTATCCCCCGAAGGAGTGCGATGACCGCTGTGCCCGAACCATCCGCATCGTCGTCGGCCGCGACCGCCGCGCGGGCGCCGGAGCCCGGCGGGCCCCGGCGGGGTTCACGGCTGCTCCGGTGGGGCCGGCGGCTGCTGGTCGCCGTGGTGCTGCTGCTGGTGGCCGTCACGGTGTTCTCCTTCGCCTACAACGCGGCGACGGCGGGACGGGCGGGGCCGCCGGCCGGGGCCCGCTTCGCCGAGGCGGACGGGATCCGGACCCGGTACCGCGAGTGGGGTGCGAGCGGGACCCCGGTGGTGCTGGTGCACGGCGCCTTCGAGTCCGCCGACACGTGGTCGCGGGTCGCGCCGCTGCTGGCGGCCCGGCACCGCGTGTACGCGCTGGACCTGACCGGGTGGGGCTACAGCGAGCGGCGCGGGCCGTTCGACACCGCGCACCAGGCCGCGCAGCTGCTGGGGTTCCTGGACGCGATGGGACTGGACCGGGCGGCGCTGGTCGGGCACTCCAGCGGCGCCGGGGTGATCGCGGCGGCGGCGCTGAAGGCGCCGGGGCGGGCGGCCGGGCTGGTGTTCCTGGACGGCGACGCCCTCGACACCGGGGCCGGCGAGGGCGCCGACAAGCTGCGGTTCCTGCTGCGCGACCCGTACCGGACGACGCTGACCCGGCTGGTCGTCCGGTCGGACTGGGCGATCCGGAAGATCTACGGGGCGCAGTGCGGGCCGTCGTGCCCCCGGCTGGACGGGGCGGGGGTGGAGCAGTGGCGGCGGCCGTTCCAGATGCCGGGCGCGGAGGACGCGGTGTGGCGGATGCAGGCGGTCGTGGGGCTGCCGGCGGCGCGGGTGGCGGAGCTGGCGCGGATCCGGACGCCCAAGGCGGTGGTCTTCGGGGCCGAGGACGACGTGTTCTCCCGCAAGGCCCCCTATGAGACGGCGCGGCGGATCGGCGCGCCGCCGCCCGTGGTCGTCCCTGGTGCCCGCCACCTTTCGCTGGTGTCGCATCCCCGGCAGGTCGCGGACGCGATCCTGGCGGCGGCGCCGTGACCGCGTCCGCCCGGCGACGCCGGAGCCCTCCCCGCGGGGGTGCGGGGAGGGCTCCGGCGTGAGGGCGCGGACCCCGGCGACGGCTCCCGGGGTTACGGGTCCCGAGGGCGGGTCAGACGGCGACGCCGTCGGCGGCGTTGACGTCCTTGTGGAAGCGCTTGTGCACGTAGAGGCGCTCGCCGAGCGAGTCGCAGCGCCACCACAGGCCGGACGGCGGGCCGATCCGGGTGTGCCGGGGCAGCTCGCGCAGCACCTCGTTGACGGGGGTCATGCGCATCCGCCCGGACCGGCACACCAGGATGCGCCGGTCGGTGACCACCACGACCCGGTAGGCGTTGGTGAACAGGATGATCCAGTAGGACAGCAGGGCGAAGTACTGGCTGGTCGTCTGGGCTCCGAACACGGCCTGGACGTTCTCGCCCGGCTGCAGGACGTCGGCCGCGTTGGCGCGCATCTTGTCGCGGATGGCCACGGGGCTGGACCTTTCTCACGGAGCGCGTGGGCGGCCCGGTGGCCGCCGTCACGGCGCCGCACCGGCGGTCCCACTGCCCTCGGGGGTTGACAGAAGCCTCGATTGTGCCATCGTCCGCCCACTTCGGTGCACGTTTTCGTGCGTTGCGGTGATAAATGGCGACGATTCGGTGGGACCCGCCGCCGCCGCTCTCCGGCCACCCGCCTTTATTGACGCCCTGCCAATAATTGCGGGAGGATGGCGGCAGGACCAGGCCGCCGACCACCGGGAGGCCCCGTGACCACCCCCCGCACCTCGCCCACCCCCGCGCCGGCCGCGACACCGGTCTCCGTGCCGATGGGCGAACGGCTCGCCGAGCGCCTCGCCGACCGGGACGTGCTGGGCGCCCTCGCCGCCGAACCGCTGATCGGCCTCGGCGCCGGCCGCGCCCTGCTCATGCAGCTGGCGCACCCGGGGGTCGCCCGCGGCGTCGCCGAGCACAGCGACTTCGCCGACCGGCCGCTCGCCCGCCTGTTCGGCACCCTGGACTTCCTGCTCGTCACCACGTTCGGGACGCCGGACCAGGTCGCGCGGATCGCCGCGAAGGTCCGCGGCGTCCACACCGCCGTCCGCGGCGAGGGCTACTCCGGCAACGACCCGGACCTGCAGCTGTGGGTGAACGCCACCCTCATCGACTCGGCCCTGTACATCTACGAGCACGTGATGCGGCCCGGCGAGGACGAGCCGGACCTGGCGGAGGAGTACTACCGGCAGGCGCGGATCGTCGCGGAGGTCCTCGGCTGCCCGCTGGACGCCCAGCCGCCCGACCTGGCGGCGTTCCGCGCCTACATGGCCGAGACGGTGGCGTCGCTGGAGGTCACCGACGCCGCCCGCGAGGTCGCCGCCGCCGTGCTGTACCCGCGCAAGCTGCGCGCGCTCGCCCCGGCGCTCATGGTGTTCCGCCTCGTCACGACCGCGCTGCTGCCGGAACCGCTGCGCGACCAGTACGGGCTGCCCTGGACCCGCAACCGGCGGCGCGCCCCCGACATCGTCCTGCGCACCGCCACCGACCTGCACCACCTCACCCCGGCGTTCCTGCGCCGCCCGCCGCGCCCGCTGCTGGTCCGGCTCGCGCGGCACCGCGTCGACCGCACCCTCGCCAGCCGCCGCGCGCGTCGCCGCCAGGCCCGCCCCTGACCGCCCGGAGACCACCGAATGCTGGGCATCTACGCCGACCTGCCGTGGTCGTACGCGGCCGGCGCCGGCATCGCGCTGGCCGCCGCCCACCAGCTGCGCGGCGCCCGCGCGGACGCGGCCGACACCTGCGACGAGCCGGACGCCCGGCAGGGGCGGGACGCCGAGCCGGTGCCGGGCCGGGCGCCGCGCGTCGCGGGCGCCACCGGGGGCCGCCACTTCGCCCTCGCGATAGCCTACAGCGTCCTGGTGTTCGTCCCGACGAGCGTGTTCGTCACCGCCGCCTACCCGCAGTGGGCGACGCTGCAGTACCGCGGCCACGTCTCGCACGGCTTCCTCACCGCCCTGGCGGCCGGGGAGGTCGCGCTGACCGCCGCCGGGTTCCTGGTCACGCGCGGTCTCCTGGTCGCCGGGCGGATCCGCTGGGCGACCTGCCAGGTGATACTGGCGTGCCTGCTGCTGTGCCTGGCGATCGTGCACGGCCCGGACGGCGGCGGCTGGAAGCGGTTCCTGTCCACCGACCGCGCCGACCACCGGGCGTTCCCGCCGTTCCTGAACGTCGGCGACCTCGGCCCGATCGCCGCGCACGTCGGCGGCTTCCTCACCTCGGGCCTCGCCGTCGCCCTGTACGCCACGGGCGCGCTCGCACTCGGCTCACTGTGCCTGATCATGTGCGTGCTGCACCAGTTCGGGCTGACCGACGCCGGCGCCGACGGCCCGGGCCCGCTGCGCGCCGGGCTCGTCGCGGCGTTCATCGGCGGCGGCACCGCCGTCGTCGCGGTGCTGACCTCGGCGCTGGTCGACGGCCTCGGCTGGGTCGTGCTCGCCGCGGTCGCCCCCGTCCTGTGGGTGGCGGTCGCCGCCCGCGGCGCGTTCGCCGCCGTCGTCGCCGCCGACCTCGCCCTGCCCGCCGAGCAGGACGCCTGATCAGCCCACGGAGGTGTAGGCGACGACGCCGCGGCGCATCGCGTCCATGGCGCGGCGGGCCGTCTTTCGCAGGTGGCTGTTCTCCGGCGCGGCGTCGACGATCTGGCCGAGCAGGTCCAGCAGCTGCTTGACGGCGCGGACGAAGTCGCCGGCGGTCCGGTCGCTCTCCAGCAGCACCTCGTCGAGGTCGTCGCCCTTGGCCCACCGGTACGCCGTCCACGCGAACCCCAGGTCGGGCTCGCGCAGGAACGACACCCGGTTGTCGCGCTCGACGGCCTCCAGCTCGCCCCACAGCCGCACCATCGCGGCCAGCGCGTCCTGGGACGGGCCGGTCGGGGTGCGCGGCGGGGTCGCGTCGTCGGGCTGCCGCGACTCGTACACCAGCGCGGACACGCACGCGGCCAGCTCGGCGTGGTCGAGCTTCTCCCACAGCCCGGCGCGCAGGCTCTCCGCGGTCAGCAGGTCCAGCTCGTTGTAGATCCGGCCGAGCCGGCGGCCCTCGGCGGTGACGTCGTCGCCCTCGAGATAACCGAGCTGCTGCAGGACGGCGCACACCCGGTCGAAGGTGCGGGCGATCACCTGGGAGCGGCCCTCGACGCGGCGCCGCAGCTGCTCGGTCTCGCGGTCCAGCCGGTGGTACCGCTCGGCCCAGCGGGAGTGGTCCTCGCGCTTGCCGCAGCCGTGCACCGGGTGGGCGCGCAGATCGGCGCGCAGCCGGGCGATCTCGGCGTCGTCGGCGGCGGACTCGCCGCGGCCGCGGCGCCGCTCCCGGACGTCGTCGGGCACTTTGTTGCGCAGCGTGGACGCCAGGTCGCGGCGGTCCTGCGGGTTGCGGGGGCTGAACGACTTGGGGATGCGGATCCGGTCGACGGGCTCCACGGCGCGCGGGAAGTCCTGGATCGACAGCCGCTGCACCGACCGGTTCACCGTCAGCACCAGCGGCGCCGGCCCGTCCGAACGGCGCCCCACCCCGGGGTCGAGGACGACCGCGAGCCCGGACCGCCGCCCCGACGGCACCAGGATCACATCGCCGGGCCGCAGGTGCTCCAGCGACTTCGCGGCCTCGGCGCGCCGCGACGACGACCGCTCGCGCGACAGCTCCGCCTCCCGGTCCGACAGCCGCCGCCGCATCGCCGCGTACTCCATGAAGTCGCCGAGATGGCATTCGGCGGCCTTGGCGTACCCCTCCAGGGCCTCCTCGTTCTTGCGGACCTGCCGCGCCAGCCCCACCACGGCCCGGTCGGCCTGGAACTGCGCGAACGACTCCTCCAGCAGCGTCCGGGCGCGCTCGATCCCGACGGCGCCGACGAGGTTCACCGCCATGTTGTACGACGGCCGGAAGCTGGAGTTCAGCGGGTAGGTGCGGGTGCCGGCGAGCCCCGCGACCGACGCCGGCTCCACGCTCGGGCCCCACACCACCACGGCGTGGCCCTCCACGTCGATGCCGCGGCGCCCCGCCCGGCCCGTCAGCTGCGTGTACTCCCCCGGCGTCAGGTCGACGTGCGCCTCGCCGTTCCACTTGTCGAGCTTCTCGATCACCACGGTGCGGGCCGGCATGTTGATGCCGAGCGCGAGCGTCTCGGTGGCGAACACCGCCTTGATCAGCCCGCGGGTGAACAGCTCCTCGACGACCTCCTTGAACGTCGGCAGCATCCCCGCGTGGTGCGCCGCGACACCGCGCTGCAGGGCCTCCACGAAGTCGGTGTAGCCGAGGATCCGCAGGTCCTCGGGCGAGATGTCGGAGGTGCGCAGGTCCACATGCGCGCGGATCTCCTCGGCCTCCTCCTTGGAGGTCAGCCGGATCCCCGCGTGCAGGCACTGCAGCACCGCCGCGTCGCAGCCGGCGCGGCTGAAGATGAACGTGATCGCCGGCAGCAGCCCGGCCCGCTCCAGCCGCTCGATCACGTCGGGGCGGGCCGGCGGCCGGAACCGCTGCGGGCGCGGCGCCCGCCGGCGGCCGGTGCGGCGCCCCTGGTTGACCTTGGCGCGGCGGACCTCCTCCACCGCCATCCGCGTCAGCTGCGGGTTCAGGCGGGCCTGCCGGTCCTTGCCCTTGCCGGTGTCGACGAACAGGTCGTACAGCCGCGTCCCCACCAGCATGTGCTGGAACAGCGGGACGGGCCGGTGCTCGTCCACGATCACCGCGGTGTCCCCGCGGACCTCGTGCAGCCACTCGCCGAACTCCTCGGCGTTGGACACCGTCGCCGACAGCGCCACGATCCGCACCGAGTCCGGAACGTGGATGATCACCTCTTCCCAGACCGCGCCGCGGAACCGGTCGGCGAGGTAGTGCACCTCGTCCATCACCACGAACGCCAGCCCGGCGAGGGTCGGCGACTGCGCGTACAGCATGTTGCGCAGCACCTCGGTGGTCATCACCACGATCGGCGCCTCGCCGTTGACGCTGTTGTCGCCCGTCAGCAGCCCCACCTTCCCGGGGCCGTACCGGCGGACGAGGTCGGCGTACTTCTGGTTCGACAGGGCCTTGATCGGCGTGGTGTAGAAGCACTTGGTGCCGCCGGTCAGCGCCAGGTGGACCGCGAACTCCCCCACGACCGTCTTGCCGGAGCCGGTGGGCGCCGCGACCAGCACGCCGCTGCCGTCCTCCAGCGCCTGGCACGCCTCGATCTGGAACGCGTCCAGCTCGAAGTCGTACAGGGTGCGGAAGTCCAGCAGGGCCGGGCCGTTCCCTGCGGTGCGCGAACGGTAGGCCGCGTACCGCTGGGCCGGGCTCTGCGCGGCCGGCGCGGTGTCGGGGGAGGTCATGCCATCGAGCCTACGGTTTCGACCGGCCCGATTCCCAATTCGGGACCGGTTTTCCCGCGCGTCCCCGCCGCATCCCCCGCCCCAGCTGCGGGGGCGCCCTCCAGAACCCTCAGCGGGCGCGGCCGCCGCCCTCGAGCTCGGCGTCGATCGCCTCCAGGTCCAGCGGGGACGCCTCGTCGTCGGACAGTTCCGCGTCGGGGTCGGGGCGGCGCACCTTGCGGCGGTCGTGGAAGAACGCCAGCACCTCGGCGAACTCGAACAGCACCACCGTCGGCAGCGCCAGCGCCAGCATGGTGAACGGGTCCTGGCTGGGCGTGGCGACCGCCGCGAACACGAACACCCCGAACACCAGCAGCCGCCGCGACTTGCGGATCCGCTCGTGGGTGAGGACCCCGACCAGGTTCAGCATCACCACGAACAGCGGCAGCTCGAACGTCAACCCGAAGATCAGCAGCATCGCCTGGGCGTAGCCCAGGTAGTCCTGCACGCCGACCAGCACGGTCGTGTCGCCCGGCGCGAGCCCGATGAAGATCTTCAGGCCCTTGTCCATCGTCAGGTACGCCAGCGCCGCGCCCGCGCAGAACAGCGGGACCGCCGCCGCCATGAACGTGTACGTCCAGCGGCGCTCGCGCTTGTACAGCCCGGGCGCCACGAACGCCCAGATCTGGTACAGCCAGATCGGCGACGACAGCACCGCGCCGACGATCAGCGCGACCTTCAGGTGGATGAAGAACCCGTCGAAGATCCCGTGCACGACCAGGTCGCACTTGCCCGCCAGGCAGTGCTCCTTCGGGATCCGCGTGTACGGCTTCTTCAGGAAGTCCCAGATCGGCCCGAAGCACAGCCAGCCGACCAGCGCGCCCGCCACCAGCCCGAGGATCGCCTTGATCAACCGGTTCCGCAGCTCGCGCAGATGGTCCATGAGCGGCATGCGGCCGTCGGGCGCGGCGGTGTGGCTGGGCTTCATAGCGGGCTTTCAGGGCTCGGTTCGGGCTGGGGGTGTGCGGCCTGTCGGGCGGCCGTCAGCCCTGGCGCAGCCGGCCCGGGTCCGACACCGGCACGCCCTCGATCGGCTCGCCGGACGCCAGCGCGCCCCGGCTGCGCTGCGCGCCGACCGCGGCGGCCGCGTCGCGCTCCAGCCGCGCC
>NZ_BAAAMR010000142.1:0-21818 GCF_039529375.1 Actinomadura napierensis | reverse complement strand
CGCCGACCACGACGCCGCCGCGCTGGAGGCGGGCCTCGCGGTCGCCCGCGCCGAGGTGGCGGGGCACACCGCCTGCCGGCTCGCGGTGATCGGCATGGGCAAGTGCGGCGGCCGCGAGCTGAACTACGTCAGCGACGTCGACGTGATCTTCGTGGCGGAAGCGTGCGAGGGCGCGGACGAGGACGCGGCGTTGCGCACCGCGACCCGGCTGGCCTCGGCGATGATGCGGGCCTGCTCGGCCTCGACGGAGGAGGGCGCGCTCTGGGAGGTGGACGCGGCGCTGCGTCCCGAGGGCAAGGCCGGCCCGCTGGTGCGGACCCTCGCCAGCCACCGCGCCTACTACGAGCGGTGGGCCAAGACCTGGGAGTTCCAGGCGCTGCTGAAGGCCCGGCCCATCGCCGGGGACCCCGGGCTCGGCGCCCGCTACCTGGAAGCGATCACCCCGATCGTGTGGAAGGCCGCCGAGGGGGAGGGCTTCGTCCAGGACGTCCAGGACATGCGGCGCCGCGTCGAGAAGGACCTGGACCGCCGCACCGGCGACTCCGAGCGGCAGCTCAAGCTCGGCCCCGGCGGGCTGCGCGACGTCGAGTTCGCGGTGCAGCTGCTGCAGCTCGTGCACGGCCGCGCCGACGAGACGCTGCGCAGCCCGAACACGCTGGACGCCCTCGCGGAGCTGTCCCAGGGCGGCTACGTCGGGCGCGACGACGCGGCGGCGCTGACGTCGGCGTACCGGTTCCTGCGGCGTGTGGAGCACCTGATCCAGCTGCACCACCTGCGCCGCACCCACCTCGTCCCCGACGGCGAGGCGGACCTGCGCCGGCTCGGCCGGGCCCTCGGCCTGCGCACCGACCCGGTCGGCGAGTTCACCGCGCTGTGGCGGCGGCACGCCCGCGAGGTCCGCCGCATCCACGAGAAGCTGTTCTACCGGCCGCTGCTGCGCGCCGTGGCGCGGCTGCCCGGGGAGGAGGCCCGGCTCACCCCGGAGGCCGCCCGCACGCGGCTGGAGGCGCTCGGCTACGCCGACCCGGCGGGCGCCCTCCGGCACATCGAGGCGCTCACCTCGGGCGTGTCGCGGCGCGCCGCGATCCAGCGGACGCTGCTGCCGGTGATGCTCGGCTGGTTCGCCGACGCGCCCGACCCCGACGCCGGGCTGCTGGGGTTCCGGCAGGTCAGCGACGAGCTCGGCACCACCCCCTGGTACCTGCGGCTGCTGCGCGACGACGTGAGCGTCGCCGAGCGGATGGCGTGGGTGCTCGGCTCCAGCCGGTACGCCACCGACCTGCTGCTGCGCGCCCCGGAGGCCGTCGCGCTGCTGCGCGGCACCGAGGGGCTCGCGCCCCGCCCGCTCGAGGCGCTGCGCTCGGAGATGCTGGCCGCCGTCCGCCGGCACGCCGAGGGCGGCGGGCCGGCGGAGGAGGCGGTCGCGGTCGTGCGCGGGCTGCGCCGCCGCGAGCTGTTCCGGGTGTCGGTCGCCGACCTGCTCGGCCTCGCCGACGTCGAGACGGTCGGCGGGGCGCTGACCGACATCGCCGCCGTGACGGTCGAGGCCGCGCTCCGGGCCGCCGCCAACAAGATCGAGATGGAGGCGCGCGCGCCGCTGCCGACCCGGGTGGCGGTGGTCGCCATGGGCCGGTTCGGCGGCCACGAACTCGGCTACGGCAGCGACGCCGACGTCATGTTCGTGCACGACCCGCTGCCCGGCGCGGAGGAACGGGCGGCCGGACGCGCCGCGCACGCCGTCGCCGAGGAGCTGCGCCGGCTGCTCGCGCTGCCCGCGCCCGACCCGCCGCTGGAGATCGACCCGAACCTGCGCCCGGAGGGGCGCCAGGGCCCGCTGGTCCGCACCCTGGCCTCGTACGCCGCGTACTACCGCCGCTGGTCGCAGCCGTGGGAGGCGCAGGCGCTGCTGCGCGCCGACCCGGTGATCGGCGACCCGGGGCTGTGCGAGCGGTTCCGCGCGCTGATCGACCCGATCCGCTGGCCCGAGGACGGCCTCGGCGACGACGCGCTGCGGCAGATCCGGAGGCTGAAGGCGCGGATGGAGTCCGAGCGGCTGCCGCGCGGCGTCGACCGCCGGCTGCACATCAAGCTCGGGCCCGGCGGGCTGTCGGACGTCGAGTGGGTCGCGCAGCTGCTGCAGATGCGGCACGCCCACGCCGTCCCCGCGCTGCGCACCCCCCGCACCCTCGCGGCCCTGGAGGCGGCGGCGGAGGCGGGGCTGCTCGACCGCGGCGACGCGGCGGTGCTGACGGAGGCGTGGTGCCTGGCGACCCGGATCCGCGGCTCGATCATGCTGGTGCGGGGGCGGGCGTCCGACCTGCTGCCCACCGACCACCACCGGGAGCGCACCGCCGTCAGCCGCGTCCTCGGCTACCCGGGGACGGGGGACCTGCTGGAGGACTACCGCCGGCATGCCCGCCGCGCCCGCGCGGTCGTCGACCGCGTCTTCTACGGCGCCGACTGACCGTCTACGGCGCCGGCTGACCGTCGCCCGGAGCGCGGGGGATCCGGCCCGGCGCGCGGCCGGGCCGGGTCAGCAGCGTGATCCCGCGGCCGAGTCGGCGCGGCGAGCGTCGCCGTGCGGGTGCCGGACCCGCTGGAGGGCGCGGTTCCGCATGTCGATGACCGGCTGCGGGCAGCGGGTGTAGACCAGCCAGGCGACCCCGAGCGATCCGCCGATCAGGCCCATGCCGACCACGGCGTCCAGCACGTAGTGGTTGGCGGTCGACAGGATCACGAAGACGGTGGTGGCCGGGTAGATCACCCCGAGGACCTTCGCCCAGCGCTGCGAGACGAACTTGACCAGCACGAACCCGCACCACAGCGCCCAGCCGGCGTGCATGGACGGCATCGCGGCGTACTGGTTGGTGAGGCTGCCGGACGCGTCGCTGGAGTACAGCCCGAACGAGTGCAGCGCGGTCACCGGGTCGACGAACCCCACGCTGTCCAGGAACCGCGGGGGCGCGAGGGGGTAGAGCCAGAAGCCGATCAGGGCGAGCGCGGTCGCCGCCATGATCCCAGTGCGCAGCCAGCGGTACTCCCGCGGCCGGTACCGGTACAGCCAGACGACGACCAGCGCCGTCAGGATGAAGTGCATGGTGGCGTAGAACATGTTGGCGGTGCGGGCCAGCCACGGCACGTTGATCAGCGTCTTGTTCAGGCCCAGCTCCACGTCCAGGCCCAGCAGCTTCTCCACGTGCAGGATCTGATAGGCGTGGCCGAACGCCGCGCCGGTGCCGTCCTGAACCAGGACGACGCGCGTGAGCGTATAGCCCGTGTAGAAGAGCACGAGCAGGAGCAGCTCGCGCCACACCGGCGGCGCCGTGAGCACCCGGGGCCGCTTCGTCGCGGCGCTGCTTCGCGGCTCACCACGGCCGGTGCCGGACCGGCCTCGGTGCGCTACTGGGGGGGCGGAATGAGCCATGTTACCTATCTTTGCCTCGCGGCCCCCTTCATGAGATCACCGCCGCGAATGGTCTTCGTCTCAGACCTGAGTAGTACGACCCTGACGCGGTATCCGGACTTTCGGGGGAGGGGCCCCGGGGATGCCGGGGTTCCTGCCTCCGCATGGAGCCTGTGGAGAGTGAAGCCTGTGGAGTATGGAGCCTGTGTGGTTGATCAGGAATCAGCATAGGAGGCCCTGGGTAGATCATGATCGGCCCCCCACGAACGAACGGGGGGACGAATGGCCTCGATCGGGTCCATACCCGGCATCGCGGCAGCAGGCACGGCCGTTTTGGCCGCTTTCGGACTGATCTCCTCCGCCGGAGGGACGGCTCGATCCGCGCCGGCGTCGGCGGTCCGCACGGCCGGTGCCGTGACGGACGGTACCGTCCCGAAGCCGGAATGGAAGCGCTGCACCGGTCTGCCGGCCGCCGAACCGGGGGCGTCGCAGACCCGGTACCGGTGCGCCACCCTGAAGGTTCCCCTGGACTACGCCGACTCCGCCTCCGGGACGATCGACCTCGCGCTGCTCAAGATTCCCGCGACGGACGCCGGCCACCGGATCGGCTCGCTGCTGTTCAACTTCGGCGGTCCCGGCGGCGACGGCGTCGACACCCTCGCCCAGGCCGCGTCGGAGTACACGAACCTCAACACCCGCTACGACCTGATCGGCTTCGACCCGCGCGGCGTCGGCCGCAGCGCCCCGGTCACCTGCGTGGACGACCGGACCATGGACCAGATCACCGCCGAGGACGACACGCCCGACACCACCGCGGAGGAGACCGCCTACCTCGCCAGGCGCGCGTCCTTCGCCAAGGCGTGCGAGGCCGGGTCGGGGAAGCTGCTGCCCCACGTCGGGACGCTCAGCGCCGCCCGCGACATGGACGCGATCCGCGCCGCCGTCGGCGACCCGAAGCTGAACTACTTCGGGATCTCCTACGGGACCTGGCTCGGCGGCAACTACGCCCACCAGATGCCGGGCAGCGTCGGGCGCGCCGTGCTGGACGGGGCCGTCGACACCCGGCTCGACACCGCCGACCTCGGCCTCCAGCAGGCCGCCGGGTTCCAGCACGCCCTGGTCGACTTCGGCGCCGCCTGCGCCCGGCTCGGCGCCAAGTCGTGCCCGCTCGGCGCCGACGGACGGGCCGTCGCCGCGACCACCGAGAAGATCCTCGCCGGCCTCGACCGCAAGCCGCTCACGACCACCGCCGGCCGCAGGCTCACCCAGAGCCTCGGCGACACCGGCGTCGCCGCCGCGCTCTACACCAAGCAGGCCTGGCCGTACCTCGCGCAGGGCCTCGTCGACGCGGTGAAACGCCGCGACGGGTCGCTGCTGCTGATGCTCGCCGACCTGCAGAACGGCCGCAAGCCCGACGGCGCCTACGACAACCTGACCGCGGCGAACACCGCGATCACCTGCGCGGACGGCACCGACCGCTACACCACCGCGGACGTCCGCCGGCTGATGCCGAAGTTCCGCGCCGCCTCACCGGTCTTCGGGCCGTCCATGGCGTGGGGGCTGCTGCAGTGCACCGGATGGCCCGTCAAGGGCGACGACGCGGCGCGGGAGGTGTCCGCCCCGACCGCCGCGCCGATCCTGGTCGTCGGCAACACCGGCGACCCCGCCACCCCGTACGCGTGGGCGTCCGCGCTCGTGAAGGAGCTCGGCGGCGGCGCCGCGCTCCTCACCCTCAAGGGGGAGGGGCACGGCGCGTACGACACCGGGAACGTCTGCGTCCGCCGCGCCGTGGACGCCTACCTGCTGGAGGGCGCCCTCCCGGCGAAGGGCGCCACGTGTGACTGACCCGCCACGTGTGACTGACCCGGCACGTGCGACCGGCCCGGCACTTGCGACCGGCCCGGCGGGATCAGACGATCTGCTCGACCTTCATCGGCTCCTTGAGCGCGTTCCCGACCGTGCAGTACCGCTCATGAACGCGCTTGGCGACCGCCTTCAGCACGTCCTCGGCCTTGTCGTCGCCCTCGGGCAGCTCGACGTCGTAGGTGACCGTGATCGTGCCCAGCCTGCTCGTCTCGACCTTGTCCGCCTGGACCGTCGCGGCGAGCCGCGCCATCCGGTGCCCGCGCTGCGCGGTCAGCGGCTCCACGGTCACCAGCTCGCAGCCGCCGAGCGCCGCCAGCAGCAGCTCGACCGGCGTGAACGCCCCCTCGGTGTCCCCGTCCCCGATGGCGACGCGGGCGCCCCGCCCGTTGACGGCCTGGAAACCGTCCCCGGTGCGCTCGACCCTGACCTCGGCCATGTCATCCCCTCCGATCCTCGGCGGCCCCTACCGGGCCCGCCTGCCCGAACACGCCCGACACGGCGCTTCTTCCCGCGGTCACGGCTCCATGCCCCGGGTGCCGAGCCGCTCCTGCTCCTCCTGGACGATCCGCTGCGCCAGCGCCTGCTCGGAGATGTCGACCGCGTCCGGCGTGCGCTCGGCGAGATCGCTGCGGCGGGCGTACTCGTCGAACAACCGGGCCTTTCCCCGCAGGATCCGCAGCATCCGCTCGTCCACCCCGCGCGGGGTGAGCAGCCGGTGCACCTGGACGGTCCGGGCCTGCCCCATGCGGTGCGCGCGGGCGATCGCCTGCTCCTCCATCGTCGGTTTCACCTGCGGCTCACAGATGATCACGACGGAGGCGGCCTGCAGGTTCAGCCCGACGCCGCCCGCCTGGATCTGCGCCAGCAGCACCGCGTGCCCCGGCTCCGCCGTGAAGTCGTCCACGAGCCGCTGGCGGCGCGCCCCCGGCACGGAGCCGGAGATCGGCCCGCGCGCCGCGGGGCCCACCATCAGCTCCACGGCCGACAGCACGTCCCGGAAGTAGGAGAAGACCACGACCTTCAACCCGTTGCGGTCCGCCTCGTCCACCAGCTCGACGAGCCTCGCCAGCTTCGCGGACCGTTTCGGGTCGGCGTACGCGGCGCGCCGCATCGCCATGAAGTTGCCGTCCGCGACCGCCCGCCGGTAGGCGGCCTCGTCCGCGGCGCTGAACTCCTCCCACTCCTCGATCTCCTGCACCTCGGGCAGCTCCACCAGCACGTCCTGCTGGTTGCGGCGCAGGTACGCGGGCGCGACGGCCTGCCGGAACGCCCGCGGCCCCACCGCCGCGTCGCTCGGCCGCACCGACGGGACGAGCTCGGGCCGCAGGTACGCCACCAGGCTGCGGAACTCCTCGACGCGGTTCTCCATCGGCGTCCCGGTGAGGAACAGCACCCGCTCGACGCGCGCGCACCACGCGGCCACCGCCTTCGACCTGCGCGTCTCCGGATTCTTGGCGTAGTGCGCCTCGTCGATCACGAGCATCGCGACGGGCACCTCGTCCGGGACGTCCAGGGCGTGCAGGGTGTCGAGGGTGGTGACCGCGATGCCACCCGCGTCCGCCCATTCCGCCAGCGCCGCCGCCTTCGCGGGGCCGTGCACGGGACGCGCCGCCAGCCGGCTGCGGTCCTCGATCTCCCGCACCCAGTTGACCAGCACGCTGGCCGGGCACGCCACCAGGAAGTGCGTCGCGCCCTCCGCGCGCAGATGCGCCATCGCCGCGATCGCCTGGACGGTCTTCCCCAGCCCCATCTCGTCGCCGAGGATCACCCGCCGCTGGACGAGCGCGAACCGCGCACCGAACGACTGGTAACCGCGCAGCGACACCTGCCGGTACGTGTCGTCCAGCGGCTGCGCCTTGACCCGCGCGGCCAGGTCGTCCGGGAGGTACCCCTCGGCCGCCGCGCGCTCGGGCCCGACGGCGGCCAGCTCCGCCAGGAGCGTCTGGTAGTCGGACCCGCGCAGCTCGTAGTCGATCCACGCCTCGTCCGCCGGCACCGCCGGACGCAGCAGGTCGACCGACGCCTGCGAGATCAGCAGGTACTCCTCGCGGGCCCGCCCGGCCGCCTCCGCCAGCGCCGCGATCGCCGCGCGGGCCCGCTCCCGGCGCGCCGGGCCCGCGAGGACCCGCCGCCACCACGACGCGGCCGGCCGCGCGTCGTGCACCAGCGGGCTCAGCCGCTCGTCCAGCTCCTCGGCGGAGCGGCGGGCACGCGGCAGGTCGGGGCCCGCGTTCACCAGCCGGTGCAGCGCCACGACCAGCGCGGTCGTCGCCGGATCCCGCCGCCCGGCGTCGATCCGGATCCCCGCCGCCCGCTCCGCCGCCTCGGCCAGGCTGCGCGCCGCCGCGTGGATCTGCGCCGCCGTCTGCGGCCCGATGCCGGGGATCAGCTGGAGCCGGTACGGCGTCGCGTCCAGGACGGCCAGCACCGACGTCAGCCCCGCCTGTTCGAGCGGCGTCAGGCGCAGGCGGCCGTCCGTCACGTCCTTCAGCCGCGCGACCGGGATCTCCGCGAGCTGCCCGCGCGCCGCCTCCGCCCGCAGCGGCGCCAGCGCCTCGTGCACCTCCGCGACCGCGCCCCGGTGATCGGCGATCAGGGCGCGGGCGGCGTCCAGCAGGGCATGGCCGTCCCGCAGGACCGCCTTCGGCTCGTCCGCCATCGCGCCCGCCGCTCCCTCCGCCGCGATCTCCCGGCACATGATGCCAGCGCCGCGCCCGTGCATCGCCCTGGTGAAACCCGTTCCGTCCAGAAAGGTCCCCGAGCGTGACCGACGACCGCGAGGACGAGCCGAACCTGCTCATGTCGCTGGCCGGAAGCCTGTGGTTCCCGCTGCTGTTCTTCTTCGGCTTCCTGTTCTGCTACATGCTGCCGTTCCACTCCCCGTCGCCCCACGACGTCCGGGTCGCGGTGGCCCCGCCGGCGGTGGCGCAGAGGCTCGGCCCGGCGCTCGACCGGCAGGCGCCCGGCGCGTTCGAGGTCGTCCCCGTCAAGGACGCGTCCGACGCGCGGAAGAAGATCCTCACCCGGGAGGCCGTCGCCGCCTACAGCGTCGACGGGCCCGCCACCGCCACCCTCTACATCGCCAAGGCCGACGGCACCTTCCTCGAACAGGCCGCCACCAGCACCTTCACCGCCGTCGCGAAACAGGGCGGGCAGAGCATCCGCACCGTCGAGCTCGTCCCGACCGCCAAGGGCGACGTCACCGGGACCGGCCTGTTCTACCTGGCCATGGCCTGGAACATCGCGCCCTACATCGCCGTCATGATGCTGATGCGCGCCGTCACCGTCAGCCGCCGCGCCAAGGTCCTCGCCCTCGCCGCCATGGGCGCGTTCATGGCCGTCGTCGGCTTCTACGTCGCGCTCGCCATGGACGTCGTCCCCAACGAGCCGATCGCCATCGTGTACGGCTTCCTGATCACCCAGGCGGTCGCCCAGTTCGCCTACGGGCTGGTGCCGTTCGTCCGCCAGTTCCTCCCCGGCGTCGCCATCACGCTGTTCGTCCTGCTGTCGATCCCGTCCAGCGGCGGCGCCATCCCGTACCAGCTCGTCCCCGGGTTCTTCCGCGCCCTGCACCCCGTCATGCCCCTCGGCAACCTCCTGGACGCCCTCCACGGCCTGTTCTACTTCGACAACGAGGGCCTGCTGCGTCCCACCGTCGTCCTGTGCGCCTGGGTCGCCGCCGGCTTCGCCCTGGTCGGCTTCGGCGCCTACCTCCAGCACCGCAAGGCCGCGAAGGCCGAGCCCGGCGCCACCGCCGAGGAAGAGATGGTCGAGGACCCCACCTTCGAGACCCCCGTCCCGCACCCCGTCAGCCCCGCCCACCACGAGCACTTCGGCGACGTCATCCCGGGCCTCGTCGGCACCGTCCGCACCTCCGCCGGCGAACCCGTCCCCGACGCCCTGGTCACCGTCCTCGCCACGGGCGGCCGCCAGCTCATGCGCACCCGCACCGACGACGAGGGCCGCTACGCCGCCGCCGGCCTCCCGGAGGACTTCGTCACCGTCCTCCTGCTCGCCCGGGGCCACACCCCGGCCGTGACCCGCGTCCTGCTGTCCGCCGGCCGAACCCACCGCCAGGACTTCGCGCTCGAGCCCCCCGTCCACGGCGCCCACCCCGCCTAACCTGAACGGGACCCCCTCGAAAGGCGGCGGACCATGGACGAACGAGGCATCGATCCGGCCGACCCCGACCTGGCCGTCGGGCAGCGCATCCGCTATTTCCGCGAACGGCGCGGAATGTCCCGCGAGGTGCTCGGCGGCCTCATCGGCAGGAACGGCCGCTGGGTGAAGGCCGTGGAGCGCGGCGAGATCGGCGAACCCGAACTCCCCACGCTGCTGAACCTCGCCGAAGCGCTGAAGGTGCGGGACGTGTCGCGCCTGACCGGCGGTGGCCCGGTGCCCACGAGGATGTTCCGCGGCCCCGGCCACCCCTCCCTCGGCGCCGTCCGCGACGCGATCAATACCGTCGCCGTCTCCATGACCGACCCGCCCCCGCCGCTCGGTCATCTCCAGGCCAGGCTGGACGCGGCTTGGCGCGCCCGCCACGCCGCACCCGACCACCGCACCGTGCTCGGCGCGCTGCTGCCGGACCTGATCCTCGACGCCAAGCGCGCCGCCCGGACGTACGAGGGCGCAGAACGGCGCCGTGCCCTGTCGCTGCTCGCGCAGATCTACAACCTCGCCCAGTTCTTCCTCGTCTACCAGCCGTCCGCCGACCTCCTCTGGCGCGTCGTCGAGCGCAGCATCATGGCGGCCGAGGAGTCCGAGGACCCGAAGGCGTTCGGCGGCGCCGTCTGGCTCGCGGCCCAGGCGCACCGGGACGCGTGCGACTTCGACGCGGCGGAGGCGGTCAACCGTGAGGGCCTGGAGTGGCTGCGGCCCCGCATCACCGGCGAGGACGTCGCCCTCCGGGCCATGTGGGGCGCCCTCCACCACGAAGTGGCCTACACCGCCGCCCGCGCCGGGCAGACCGGCACCGCGTGGCGCTGGTGGGACGAGGCCGACCGCATCGCCCGGACGCTGCCGCCCGCGCATTATGACCCGATGACCTCGTTCTCGCAGGTCATCATGGGCGCCCACGCGGTCACGATCGCCGTCGAGCTCCGCCAGGCCGGTGAGGCACGCAGGCATGCCGTCCGTGCGTCCCGCGCCACCATCCCCTCGCAACCCCGCCGCGGCCGCCACCTCGTCGAGGTAGCGCGCGCGTGGCAGTTGACCGGCGACCCGGCGGCGACGCTCGCCGCCCTCGACGACGCCCACACCACCGCGCCCGAGACCGTCCGCTACAACGGCCACGCCCGCCGCATGACCGTCGAACTAGCCTCAGAAGGCTCGCCCGACGTGCGGCGCGGCGCCCGGAACCTCGCGGACCGCATCGGCCTCCTCGTCTGAACCAGGGACAGCAACCCTGTCCGCTCTGCCGCGACCGCGCGGGCACTCTGCGTTACATGTCGTACACAGAACCGCAGCGCAAGGGCTGCGAGCTTTTCACCTGGGACGTGTTCGCGGACGGCGGGGCGGGCGGGGTGACCGATGACCCCGAGGCGGCGCGGCGGCACGTCCGCGAGGGGCTGGCCGAGGCGCCGCCGGGTACGCGTGGGCGCGTGCGCCGCGTGGCGCTCTGCCCGCTCGGCCGGGCCGTCTACGTGGACGGGCGGGCTGGGTCACGCAGAAGCGTTACGACGGGACGCCGCCGATGCTGAGGGTGTCCTTGTCCGGGCGCGTCGGGGAGAGCATCCGGGTGAAACCGGGCGTGAACGGCGTGCCGTGGTTCGTCTCGTCCACCGGGAATCCCCTCGCCCCGTGCCACGACGCTGAGCGTGCGGTCAGCGAGATGGCGACCTGGTGGGACGCACTCGCCTTGGGGGCGTCGGACGGGTGGTCCTAAGGTCTGGGTCGCCGGCTGCACCGGCGGCAGCACGCAGCAGTGGGACTGGATCGGCAGCGGCGCGACCTACAACGAGTTGAAGAACCGCGCCACCGGCACCTGCCTCACCACGGACTGGAAGACCTACAACAACGCCGTCTGGCTGGGCAAGTGCAACTCGTCCCGTCCCGCGAGCCAGCTGTTCGCCTACGGCAGCGGCTACATCGGCGCCTACGACAGCCTCGGCGACGTGTGGTTCTACCGCCTTCGCACGTCCCCGTCCGGGAGCGCCGCCGTCTACTCGTCCCACATCAGCTACGCCAACGTCGCCGACAAGTACTACAAGTGGAGCCCGACCACCCGAACCAGCTAGGGCGTGACGGCATGGGCCCCTGTCAGGCGGACGCGGCGTCGAGGATGAGTTCGGCGAGGCGGCGGGCGTGGCGGGCCGGGCCGTCGGTGCCGAGGGCCTGGACGGACGCGTAGGCGCCCTCGAAGGCCAGTGCCAACTGGTCCCCGGTGCCGGCGGGGTCGGGGGCGCCGGCGGACGCCGCGAGGTCGGCGAAGCGGGTGCGGACCCACCGTTTCGTCCCCGCGGCGGCCTGGTGGGCGGGATGGGCGGCGTCGGGGATCTCGGCGAGCGCCATGAGGAACGGGCAGCCGCGGCAGCGGTCGGGCTGGATCTGCTCGGTCTGCGCGTCGAACAGCGCGAGAATCCGGGCGCGCGCGGGACGGTCCTCGTCGCCGGCGGTGGCGTCGAACCATTCCTTGTACAGGCCGTCCGCGCGGGTGACGTAGGCCGTGATCAGCTCGTCCTTGGAGGCGAACAGCCGGTAGAGGGTCGTGGGCGCGACTCCCGCCGTGGCGGCGATCTTGTCCACGCCGACGCCCTTGATGCCCTGCCAGTAGAACAGGTCGTGGGCGACCTCGAGGAGGTGCTCCCGTGTCTCGGCGGCGCTTCGGCGCATCACCGGGCCCCTTGCCAGATCCGACGCATGCCTCTACCGTACCGCTTTGTTAGGGAACGTTCCCTAACAAGTGGAGGGAACCTGCGATGATCCTCGTGACGGGTGCGACGGGCAACGTCGGACGGGAAGTGGCGGCCGCGCTGGCGGCGGCCGGCGAGCCGGTGCGGGCGCTGGCGCGGGGCGGGGCCCCGGCGGGCGCGCCGCACGGCGTCGAGTACGTCACCGGCGACCTGAACAAGCCCGAGACGCTGACGCCGGCCCTGCAAGGCGTCCGAGGGCTGTTCCTGCTGCCCGGCTACGAGGGGACCGCCGAGCTGCTGGCCGAGGCGGGACGCGCCGGGGTCGAGCACGTGGTGCTGCTGTCGGGGGCCTCGGCGGAGTCGGGCGACCTGTCCAACGCCGTCAGCCGGTACATGATCGAGGCGGAGACGGCGGTCCGCGAGTCCGGGCTCGCCTGGACGATCGTGCGGCCGAGCGGGTTCATGTCCAACACATTCGAGTGGATCCCGCAGCTCAAGGCCGGTGACGTGGTGCGCGCCCCGTTCGCCGGGGTGCCGATCGCGGTGATCGACCCGGCCGACATCGGGGCCGTCGTGGCGGCGTCGCTGCTGCAGGACGGTCACCGGGGGCGCGTGCACCGGGTGACCGGTCCGGAGCCGCTGAGGCCCGCCGACCGGCTGCGGATCCTGGCCGGCGTGCTGGGCCGCGACCTGCGGCTGGACGCGCAGCCCGACGACGAGGCCCGTGCGGAGATGCTGCGGAACATGCCGGAGAAGTACGTGGACGCCTTCTTCGACTTCTATGTCGCCGGTTCGCTGGACGAATCGGTCGTGACCACCACCGTCCGCGACGTCACCGGCCGCCCGCCCCGGACCTTCGAGCAGTGGGCCGCCGCGCACGCCGCGTCCTTCGCCTGACCCGAGGAAGCCGATCATGCTGAAGAAGCTCGTCCTGCCCCTCGCCGCCGCTGCGATCCTCGGCCTGACCGGATCCGCCACGGCCTCCGCCACCGCCCCGCCGGCGCCCCAGCCGAGTGCGGGCCCGCTGGAGCCCGGCCCGTTCCACCACCGCCTCGACCAGCTCGTCGGCACCTGGAAGGCCGTCAAGTACAACTACATCCTCAGCGGCGACGGCACGCCGATCGTGTCCCGCGACATCACCGTCCGGACGAGCTGGATCGCCAAGACCAGTGGCCGGTTCCTCCAGGAGCGGACCGACGGCACGCTCGGCGGAAAGAAGTACTTCCGGCTGGGCGTCCTCGGCTTCTCCACCATCGACCGCCGGTACGAGTGGACGACCTTCGACAGCGTCACCCCGACCGCGATGACCTACCGCGGCCCGGCGCTGTCCCACGTCACTCCGGTCCTGTCGATCCCCGGCGAGTTCACCGACCCGGGCGTCCTCGGCCCCGAGTACGTCGGCAGGACCATCCCCATGCGCACCGTGATCACGCTCGGCGCCCACCCGCGGTTCGACCTCTACTTCACCCCGCCCGGCCAGCGGGAACGCCTGGTCGACCACGTCGTCTACCTCCGCAGGACGGCCTGACCCCGGGAACGCGGAAGGCCCGCGAGGCGTCCTCGCGGGCCTTCCGGAACGTCGGATCAGACGTCGTAGTACAGCTCGAACTCGTGCGGGTGGGGGCGCAGGCGGATCGGGTCGATCTCGAACTCGTTCTTCATCGCGATGTAGGTCTCGATGAGGTCCGGAGTGAACACGCCGCCTTCGAGCAGGTACTCGTGGTCGGATTCGAGGGCGGCCAGGACCGCGGGCAGCGAGCCGGGGACCTGCGGGATCGCGCGGGCCTCCTCGGGCGGCAGCTCGTAGAGGTCCTTGTCGATCGGCTCCGGCGGCTCGATCTTGTTCTTGATGCCGTCCAGACCCGCCATCAGCATCGCCGAGAAGGCCAGGTAGGGGTTGCAGGACGGGTCCGGGACGCGGAACTCGATGCGCTTGGCCTTCGGGTTCGAGCCCGTGATCGGGACCCGGATGCACGCCGAGCGGTTGCGCTGCGAGTAGACGAGGTTGACCGGCGCCTCGAAGCCCGGGACCAGCCGGTGGTAGCTGTTCACCGTCGGGTTCGTGAAGGCCAGCAGGGACGGGGCGTGCCGGAGCAGGCCGCCGATGTAGTACCGCGCCGTGTCCGACAGGCCCGCGTAGCCGACCTCGTCGTAGAACAGCGGCGAGCCGTCCTTCCACAGCGACTGGTGGACGTGCATGCCCGACCCGTTGTCACCGAAGATCGGCTTCGGCATGAACGTCACCGTCTTGCCGGCGCCACGCGCCACGTTCTTGACGATGTACTTGTAGAGCAGCAGGTTGTCGGCGGCCTTCAGCAGCGTGTCGAACCGGACGCCGATCTCCGACTGGCCCGCGGTGCCGACCTCGTGGTGCTGGAGCTCGACCTCGACGCCGGAGGCGAGCAGCTGCGTCGCCATCTCCGAGCGCAGGTCGGTGTAGTGGTCCATCGGCGGGACGGGGAAGTAGCCGCCCTTGTAGCCGGGCTTGGCGCCGAGGTTGCCGCCGGGCTCCTCGCGGCCGGTGTTCCAGGCGCCCTCCACCGAGTCCAGGAAGTAGTAGCCGGCGTTCTGCTTCGTCTCGAAGCGGACGTCGTCGAAGATGTAGAACTCGGCCTCGGGGCCGCAGTAGGCGGTGTCGGCGATGCCGGTGCCGCGCAGGTAGTCCTGCGCCTTCCTGGCGACGTTGCGCGGGTCGCGGCTGTAGGGCTCGCCGGTCAGCGGGTCGTGCACGAAGAAGTTCAGGATCAGCGTCTTGTGCTGCCGGAACGGGTCCAGCACGGCGGTGGCCGGGTCCGGGAGCAGCAGCATGTCCGACTCGTGGATCTCCTGGAACCCGCGGACCGACGAGCCGTCGAACATCATGCCGTCTTCGAAGGCGCGCCTGCCGAAGTTGCCGGTGGGGATCGTGACGTGCTGCATCTTGCCCGGCAGGTCCACGAACCGGCAGTCGACGAACTTGACGTCCTCATTCTCGAGATAGCTCAGGACCTCTTCGGCGCTGCTGAACATCCAGCCTCCTCGGTGCGCTTTTGGGCATCTCGCAGGCTACGGTCGGGCCGTTTCCCTGCCGTGTCCCATATGTTTCGGCTGTGTTACGCGGCCCGGCGTCCTGCGGCGCCGGGCACCCCGCTCCACTGCCGTCCCTCCCCTGGGGAGCCGGGTCGGAACCCGGCGGGGGAGGGGATAGCGTAGACGCCATGAGCGGTGGTAAAGAGCAGCAGGCCGCGGGGCCGCGGTGGACGCAGACGTGGCTCGGCGGGGCGCGCTCGGCCGGCGCCGACCTCGGCCGCCCCGGCGAGCGGCTGGGGCTGCCGGAGAACGGGAGCGGGGCCATCGCGTCCTACGGCCGCCGGGTGATCGCGCTTTTCCTCGACTGGGGCCTGTCGGCGCTGGTCGCGGGCCTGCTGGCGCGCACCCTCGACTGGTCCGCGCCGCAGCGCAGCCTGCTGACGCTGGTCGTCTTCGGGATCCAGGCGTGGGTGCTGACCGCCACGATCGGCACCACCGCCGGCAAGCGGCTGTGCGGCATCCGGGTCATCCGCCTGGACGGGCGGCCCGTCGGTTTCCTCATGGGATTCGCCCGCAGCCTCCTCCTGCTGCTGGTCATCCCCGCGCTGATCTGGGACCGCGACTACCGGGGCCTGCACGACCGCGCGTCCAACACCGCCGTCGTGAACGTCTGATCAGCGCCGGAAACGGAAAAGCGCCCCCGAGGGGGCGCTCGTTTCGTTCCGCCGCTACCGCATCTTGGGCTTGGGGCCCTTGGGCATCTTCGCGCCCTTCGGGATCGGGCCCTTCGGCATCTGCATGGACCGCGGCAGCGCCTGGAGCCGGTCGTTCAGCTCCCCGACCTGCGCCTTGGTGAGGTTGCGGGGCAGCTTCATCAACTGCCGCTGCAGCTTGCCGACGGCGACCTGGTCCTCGTCGTCACCGACCTGCACGTCGTAGATCGGCACCTGCTGCGCGGCGCGGGAGATGCGCTTCTTCTCCGCGCCCAGCAACTGCCCGACCCGGTTGCGCGGGCCCTCAGACACGAGGATGACGCCGGGACGGCCCACGACGCGGTGCACCATGTCGAGGTTGCGGTTGCCGGCCACGGCCTCGGTGACCGTCCAGTCGCCGCGCATGTTCTTCAGCACCGCGGCGGCGGCGCCGGGCTGCCCGGCGATCACCTTGTACTGCGCGCGCTGCGCCAGCTGACCGAAGACGATCATGCCGACGGCCACGCCGGCCAGGACGCCCAGCGGGACGAAGAACCACAGCCGGCCGATCACCAGCCCGATCACGACGATGACGATCAGGGTGCCGAGCGCCGACGCGGCGACGATCGGAAGGGCCTTCGGGTCGGCCTGGCGGAGCACCTGGGCGACCATGCGGATCTGCTTGAGGCGGCCCGGACGCTCCTGGCCCCCGTCCGCGGGCGTTTTCGACATGAACCCAAGGATAGTCGGCCGGGACCCCCGTCCCGACACCCGTCCTCGCACGGCGAAACGCGCGCGAGGACGGTTCCGGCGGCCGGGCTCAGCCCTGCCGGGCCTCGATCGCCTGCTTGTAGAGGCGGCCGGCGCGGTAGCTGGACCGGACGAGCGGCCCCGACATGACGCCGGCGAAGCCGATCTCCTCGGCCTCGTCCTTCAGCTCGACGAACTCCTCCGGTTTCACCCAGCGCTCCACCGGGTGGTGGCGGGGGCTCGGCCGCAGGTACTGGGTGATGGTGATCAGCTCGCAGCCGGCCTCGTGCAGGTCGCGCAGCGCCGCCGAGACCTCCTCGCGGGTCTCGCCCATGCCGAGGATCAGGTTGGACTTGGTGACCAGGCCGTCCGCGCGGGCCTTGGTGATCACCTCGAGGGAGCGCTCGTAGCGGAACCCGGGCCGGATCCGCTTGAAGATCCGCGGCACGGTCTCGACGTTGTGCGCGAGCACCTCGGGACGGGAGGAGAACACCTCGGCGAGCTGCTCGGGGACGGCGTTGAAGTCGGGGATCAGCAGCTCGACGCCGCAGCCGGGGACGGCGTCGTGGATCTGCCGGACCGTCTCGGCGTACAGCCAGGCGCCGCCGTCCTCCAGGTCGTCGCGGGCGACGCCGGTGACGGTCGCGTACCTCAGGCCCATCGTCACCACGGACTCGGCGACGCGGCGGGGCTCGTCCCGGTCGAACGCGGCGGGCTTGCCGGTGTCGATCTGGCAGAAGTCGCACCGCCGGGTGCACTGGTCGCCGCCGATGAGGAACGTGGCCTCGCGGTCCTCCCAGCATTCGAAGATGTTGGGGCAGCCCGCCTCCTGGCACACCGTGTGCAGGCCCTCGGACTTCACCAGGCCGATGAGCTCCTTGTACTGCGGGCCCATCTTCAGCCGGGTCTTGATCCATTCGGGCTTGCGCTCGATGGGGGTCTGGCTGTTGCGGGCCTCTACGCGCAGGAGCTTGCGCCCCTCTGGTGTCACCGTCGTCACCTGTTCAGGGTACGTCGCGATCAGCGGGACGGCACATCGCGCCCGCGCCCCCCGCGAGCGGTGGGCTCGAAGCAGTATCAAGGCGATCTCGAACGGGTGACGTTACCCGGCGCGCGCCGCCGATTCGCGTGTTTCGGCCCATGACCACAGGCGTTTCTCTCTAGGGTGACTCCCTGTCGTCACGCAACAGCGTTCGCATGGAGGACCGCAGTGGGTCTGGCAATGTCGTACCTCAGGGTGCCGCCGGTGCTGGAGGGTGAGCCGGATCCCACCCGGGTCGCCCGCCGCGTGTTCGGCGTGCCGGACTGGCGGCGCCGCGTGCCCGTCGCGCCGCTGGACGTCGGCGCCGCCTGGCAGGCGCTGCACTACCTGGTGACCGGCGACCCCTGGGAGGGGCGCCATCCGGAGGCGGACGTGGTGTGCGGCGGACGGCTGCTCACCGAGGACGGCGCCGACGAGCTGGGCATGGACGTGATCTACCTGGCGCCGGAGCGGGTGAAGCCGGCCGCCGACCACCTGGCCGCGACGCCGTTCGGCGAGGTCGCGGCGCGCTTCGACCTGGCGGCGATGGCCGCGGCGGGGGTGCAGGACGCGGGCCGGATGGACGACGGGGTCCGCGACCGCGTCCTGAGGCCCGCCTACGACGCCCTGACCGCGTTCTTCCAGGCCGCGGCGGACGAGGGCCAGGCCGTCTACAAGGTGATGTTCCCGACCGCCTGAACGGCGCTCAGGCGCCGGTCAGACGCCGAGTTGGGTCGTCGTCCGGTGGAAGGTCTCCCGGGCGCCGAGCGCCTCGGCGAGGTGCCGCTCCACCAGCGGGGTGACCTCGGCGACGGTGACGTCCCAGCCGACCTCGCGGCTGAGGTTGGTGGACTCCGCGTCCCGGATGCCGCACGGCACGATCTTGTCGAACCAGCCCATGTCGTTGTCGCAGTTCAGCATGAACCCGTGCATGGCGACGCCGCGCGCGACCCGGATCCCGATGGAGCCGATCTTGCGGTCGGGGGTGCCGGGCACCCACAGCCCGCTGCGCCCCTCGACGGTGGCGGTCTCCAGGCCGAACCCGGCGCACACCGCCATCATCATCCGCTCCAGCAGCCGGACGTAGGAGACGACGTCCGACGGGTCGGGCAGCCGGACGATCGGGTAGCCGGTGAGCTGCCCGGGGCCGTGCCAGGTGATCTTGCCGCCGCGGTCGACGTCCACGACCGGCGCGCCGGGGTCGCCGAAGGGGCGGTCGAGCGCCCCGGTCCGCTTGCCCGCGGTGTACACCGGCTCGTGCTCCATCAGCAGGACGGTGTCGGGGATCACCTCGTCGACGCGCAGCGCGTGCGTGCGCTTCTGCAGGTCCCAGCCGTCGAGGTAGGGGACGGCCGCGGTCCCGAAGCCCGCGTGGACGATCACCAGCCGGCCGGTCGCCGGCGCCTGCTCCGGGGGCGTCCCGGGTGCGGCCCCCCGCACGTCCAGATCACTCACGTCCGCCAGCCTACGTCGCCCGGCGACCGGCCCATCGGCGCCGGCCCGTCAGAGCGAGGCGAGGAGCCGGGGCTCGATCCGCGTCTCCTTCGCGGTGCCCGGACCGTCCGGCTCGACCCGGTAGGCGCCCGCGTCCTGCCGGTACGAGACGGCCTGGACGAACTCGGTGCCGACGTAGTGCAGGCCGACCGACTCGTCCGCCGCGTACCCGCCGGGCAGCGTGCCCTCGCCGACGAGCTGCTGGAGCAGCGGGCGGCGCTGCGGGTCGCTGTCGTAGTGCACCCCGCACGAGTACGGCAGGAAGCCCAGCCCGTCGGTCAGCGGCCGCAGCTGCGGGCCGAAGGAGTCGGTGTTGCCGCCGGCGTGCCAGCACAGCGCTCCCGCGCTCTGCCCCGACAGCACCACGCCCTCCTGCCACGCCTCCCGCATGATTTCGTCCAGGCCGTGCAGCCGCCACAGCGCCAGCAGGTTCGCGACGCTGCCGCCGGACACGTAGACCAGGTCCTGGGTGAGCAGGTGCGCGCGCATGTCCGCGACGTTCGGCATCGGGAACAGCGACAGGTGGCTGATCTCGGCGTCCAGCTGGGAGAACCCGGCGTAGAAACGCGCGACGTACTCGGCGCCGTCGCCCACCGCCGTCGTCAGGAAGCACATCCGCGGGCGGTCCTGCCCGGTCAAATCCAGCGCGTAGCGCATCAGCGGGCTCGGCGCGATGCCCTCCCGGCCGTCCGGGACGAACGTGCCCCCGCCGATGGCGAGGATGTGCGGCTGTCCGTCGGTGCTCATTCGCCCTCCTCGTCGGCAAGCCCTTCGATGTCACCGTATGGCCGCCGGACGCGATCGGCCGCGACTTTAGGGAATCTTGGTCTCGCCGTGCCCGGCGCGGTGCGGGGCGCCGGAAACGGCGCTACAGAACGGCCGCTACAGAACGGCGGCCAGCGCGGAGTCCACGTCGGGGTGCCGGAACCGGAAACCGGCCTGCTCCAGCCGCCGCGGCAGCACCCGCTGGCTGACCAGCGGGCCCTCGTCGGCGAAGCCGCGCAGGGCGGCCCGCAGTACCGCCTTCGGCACCGCCAGCCGCGCCGGACGGTGCAGCGCCCGGCCCAGCGCCGCCGTGTACTCGCCGTTGGTCACCGGGTTCGGCGCCGTCAGGTTCACCGGCCCCGACAGCTCGTTCTCGATCAGGAACCGCAGGGCCGCGACCTCGTCGGGGAGCGAGATCCAGCTCGTCCACTGCGTCCCGTCGCCGAGCCGGCCGCCGAGGCCGGCCCGGAACAGCGGCAGCGTCCCCCCGACCATTCCGCCGCCGCGCGCCAGCACCACGCCGGTGCGCGGGTGGACGACCCGGGCCCCGGCCTCGCGGGCCGGCGCCGCCGCGGCCTCCCAGTCCCGCACGAGCGCGGCGAGGAAACCGGCGCCGACTGGGGACTTCTCGTCGGCCTCGCGGTCGCCGGTGTCGCCGTAGAAGCCGATCGCCGACCCGCATACGAGCACCGGCGGGCGGCGGTCGGCCGCGGCGATCGCCTCCGCGAGCGTCCGGGTGCCGTCGAGCCGGCTGTCCCTGATCCGGCGCTTGTACGCCTTCGTCCACGGCCGGTCGCCGACGCCCGCGCCCGCCAGGTGCACGACGGCGTCAATGCCCTCCAGCGCCGCCGCCTCCACGCAGCCGTCGGCGGGGGACCAGCGCGCCTCGTCGGGCGCCGACGGCTCGCGGCGCACCAGCCGCACGACCTCGTGCCCGTCCTCCCGCAGCGCCCGCACCAGCGCCGTTCCGATCAGGCCCGACGAGCCCGTCACGGTCACCCTCATGTCCCCACCCTACGGTGACGGCGCCGGCGAACGCTGAGAGTCTCACCCCGGTCCCGTGTTTCCCCCGCCCTGTTCACGGGGTTCCCCGGAGACGCGCGGAACCCCGCCGCCCGGGTGGGGCGGCGGGGTCCCGGATGGAGCAGGCGTGTCAGAGGCCGAGGTCGGCCTCGAAGTTGCCCTCCTCCAGGCGGTGCTTGATGGTGCCGAGGAAGCGCGCGGCGTCCGCGCCGTCGATCAGCCGGTGGTCGTAGGTCAGCGCCAGGTAGACCATCGACCGGACCGCGATGACCTCGCCGAGGTCGGGGTCGTCGATGACGGCGGGGCGCTTGACGACGGCGCCGGTGCCGAGCATGCCGACCTGCGGCTGGTTGAGGATCGGGGTGTCGAACAGCGCGCCGCGGCTGCCGGTGTTGGTCAGCGTGAACGTGCCGCCGGCCAGCTCGTCCGGGCTGACCTTGTTGGTGCGGGTCCGCTCGGCCAGGTCGGCGATCCGCTGCGCGAGGCCGCCGAGGTTCAGCTGGCCGGCGTTGTGCACGACCGGGACCATCAGGCCCCGCTCGGGCACGTCCACCGCCATGCCGAGGTTCTCCACGTCGTGGTAGGTGACCTCGTTGGTCTCGCTGTCGATGACGGCGTTGACCTTCGGGTGCGCCTTCAGCGCCTCGACGGCGGCGAGCGCGAAGAACGGCAGGAACGACAGCTTGACGCCCTCGCGGGCCTGGAAGTCGGCCTTGGCCTGCTCCCGCAGCCGCGCGATCTTGGTGACGTCCACCTCGACCACGGTGGTCAGCTGCGCCGACACCTGCAGCGACTCCACCATGCGGCGGGCGATCGTCTGCCGGATCCGCGACATCTTCTCGGTGCGGCCGCGCAGCGCGAGCTGCTCGGCCGGGGCGCCCTCGGGCGCCGGGGCCGCGTGCCGGCCGGCCGGACGGGCCGCAGCGGCGGGAGCGGCCGGC
>NZ_BAAAMR010000141.1:0-21948 GCF_039529375.1 Actinomadura napierensis | reverse complement strand
CGCTGCACTACGGTGACCGCATCACCCTGAACTGAAAACCGATCACCGCCTCACCCACAGACTTTCAGACAGTCCCGTCCAGCACGGATCAGGTGAAGCGGCTGAAGAGGCGGACGGCGTTGCCGCGATCGACGCCGGCCAGTTGCGGGGTGCTCAGCCCCTTGAAGGCGAGCAGATGTCGATGTTGCGGTCCACCGTGGCTTCAGGTGCGGCGGGCCAGTCGGTTCCGAACAGGATGTGGGAAGGTTCCGTGCAGTGCGGGGGAGTGGTCAGTCGGTGCGCTTCAAGGCGGATGTGACCCGATCCGCCGCGGCGGCGGCCGGATCGCCCGACTGCGTGTTGCTGGTGTTGTGCTCTGCGATCAGGCGGAGGGCCCCTTCCCGATCGTGAGACTCCAGCGCGTCGACGATGGCCTCGTGCAGGGCGTGCCGGGCCGAGATGTACTCCGGCAGCGGCTGCGCACCGCCCGGCAGCACGGCCAGCGTGTGGGACTCGATCTGGTCGAGCAGGTTGATGTAGAGCGAGCGCAGCATGGCGTGCGGGCTCACGGCGGCGATGC
Organism: Actinomadura napierensis; assembly: GCF_039529375.1. Taxonomy (NCBI): domain Bacteria; kingdom Bacillati; phylum Actinomycetota; class Actinomycetes; order Streptosporangiales; family Thermomonosporaceae; genus Actinomadura; species Actinomadura napierensis. Next base: position 21,389 of record NZ_BAAAMR010000141.1, on the reverse strand, counting down.
GTGCATGCAGCGACCAGTTCGCATGGACGAACGCGGTGGCGTCGTCGCGCTCCACGGCAACGGCCATCTCCGCCAGAATGCCTCGCATCTCCGCGATGTCGGCGAGAGAGGCGTGCCAGAGCGCGTCCTCGATCAGTAGCGGATCCAACGCGTCGCGAATGCGCATCGCCTCGGCGACGGAGGTCTCGCCCGCGTCCAGGGCCAGTACCGAGTTCCCGAGCCGCACCATGGGCGACGGCTCGGCCGCGAACACCCCGCCTCCCGGACCGGGCCGGACCGTCACCACGCCCCGCGACTGCGCTATGCGCATCGCCTCGTTGAACGTCCCCACCGACACCGAGCATCTGTCGCGCAACTCGCTCTTGGAACCGAGCCGGCCGCCGGGCGACGCCGCCTCGGCGATCGAGATGAGCAGTTCGGCGGTGGTCTCGGCACGCGAGAGCCGGGGTGGCCGCCGGTCCGCACCGGCGGGCCGCCTGCCCCACTCCCGCGCCCGCAGGGCGGGAGCGTCATCGAACGCCTCTCCGGGGCCGACCGGGCCTGCCATCGCTCCTCCGGTGCTTGCCGTGGATATTGAGCATGAAGAATACCCGGGATGTCTTGACGCCGCGCGAGGGCCTGCCCGAAGATATCCATATTCATCATGATTAATTCGAGGTGATCCCCTGTGATCGACCGGCGGCGGTTCCGCGATCTCATGGCCGGCGTCTGCGCACCGGTCACGGTGGTGACCACGCTGCACGACGGGTGCCCGCACGGCTCGACCGTCAGCTCGTTCACGTCCCTGTCCTTGGATCCGCCGCTGGTGAGCGTCGCCTTCGACCGGAAGTCGACGCTGCTGCCCCGGATCCTGGAGACCGGACGCTTCGGGGTGAACGTGCTCGGCCACGCCCAGCACGAACTGGCGACGACCTTCGCCCGGCGCGGCGTCGACCGGTTCGCGGGCACCGGCTGGTACCTCGACGCGGACCTCCCGCGGCTGCCCGAGGCCGCCGGATGGATGGCCTGCGATCTCCATCGGGTCGTCCCCGGCGGCGATCACCTGCTGCTGTTCGGCCTCGTGCTGGTGTCGGGCCGCAGCGACCGGCCGCCGCTGGTCTACGCCCACCGCACCTTCGGCACGCACTCGCGTTTCGCCGAGCGGCCGCGGGTGAAGGTCGCCGACGCGATCGCCGCCTGCGCCCGCTGAGTCCGCGCCCCCTGAACAGCTCTGCTCGGCCTTCTCGCCACCACCCCCGTTGAGGAGAAGAACATGACCGGTTCGCAGCCCGCCGCGCCGTCCGTCGACGTCCCGGCCACGGCCGAACTGCTCGCCCGCGCCAGGCGACTCCAGCCGCTCATCCGCGAGAACGCGGCCAAGGGCGAGCAGGAGCGCCGCGTGGCGGAGGAGAGCATCCAGGGCATGGCCGAGGCCGGCCTTTTCAAGATCGCTCAGCCGCGGCGCTACGGCGGCTACGAGACCTCGATGCGCACCATGCTGGACGTGTCCGCCGCGGTCGGCGAAGCGGACGGCGGGACCTCGTGGGTGCTGACCCTGTGCAACGTCTGCGCCTGGATGACCGGCCTGTTCCCGCAGCAGGCACAGGACGAGGTGTGGGGCTCGGATCCCGGCGCGCTGGTCTCGGGCGTGCTCGCACCCACCGCTGAGACCGGACGGGTGGACGGCGGCCAGCGGGTGACCGGCCGGTGGTTCTGGAACTCCGGCTCCTGGCACGCCGACTGGGCGGTCCTCGGCATCCCGGTCACCGACGGGACCGGCGAGGTCGTCGACCAGGGCCTGGCCCTGATCCCCCGCACGGACCTGGAGTTCGAAGAGACCTGGTTCGTCGCCGGCATGCGCTCCTCGGGCAGCAACTGCCTCATGGCCACCGACGTGTTCGTCCCCGACCACCGCATCATCTCCGTGCCCGCCGCGATCGAGGGCACCTACGGAACCGAGCACACTGACGAGACCCTCTACAGGGCGGCGTTCGTCCCCCTCCTCGCGCTGGTCCTGGCCGGACCCCAGCTCGGCATGGGGCGGGCCGTCCTGGAGATCGTCAGGTCCAAGGCCGCCACCAAGCCCATCTCCTACACCTTCTATGAGGCCCAGGCCGACTCGGTGGCCTTCCAGATGCAGCTCGCGCAGGCGGCGATGATGCTGGACACCGCGCAGTTGCACGCCTACCGGGCCGCCGCCGACATCGACGAGGCCGCCGCCCGCGGCGAATACCCCGACGTCGTCACCCGCGCTCGCGTCCGTGCCGACACCGGCTGGGCCATCGACCACGTCGTCAAGGCCATCGACATCCTGCTGTCGGCGCACGGCGCCGGGAGCTTCGCCGAATCCAACCCCTTGCAGCGGTTCTGGCGGGACTCCTCGGTCGCCGCCCGCCACGCCGTCACCCTGCCCACGGTCGGCTACGAGGTGTACGGCAAGGCCCTGCTCGACCGCGAAGACCAGATCACCCCACTGGTGTGATCACACCCGCTCATCGATTGGAACCCCGATCCCATGCGCATCGCCAACCTGTCCGGCCGTCTGGTGATCGTCACCGGCGAGCCCGGCGCCGAAACCGCCTATGACGTGGAGAAGAACAGCCGCGACCGGTTCGGCTCCCGGCCACAAGCCGTCTACGACGAGTGGGCGGAGTTCGTCTCGTGGGCGGCCGCCGCGGACCTGGCCGGCGGGACGGCCGTGGATCCCGGCGAACTCGGCTCTCCGGCACCGGAGCCCCGGCAGGTACTGGCGATCGGCCTGAACTACCGGGACCACGCGGCCGAATCCGGTTTCGACGCCCCCAGCGGTGAGCCCCCGGTCTTCACCAAGTTCCCCAGCTGCATCACCGGACCCCGCGCGACCATCACGCTGCCTCCCGGCGGGCACAACGACTGGGAGGTCGAACTCGTCGCCGTCATCGGCCGGCGCGCCTACCAGGTCACCGCCGAGGACGCGCTGTCGTACGTCGCGGGATACGCCGTCGGCCAGGACCTCTCCGAGCGGATCCTGCAGATGGCGGCCGGGCCGCCGCAGTTCAGCATGGGCAAGTCCCTGCCCGGCTTCGGACCCGTCGGGCCGTGGCTGGTCACCCTCGACGACCTCGACGACCCTGACGACCTGGAGCTGAGCTGCGCCGTCAACGGCGAGCAGATGCAGCACAGCCGCACGAGCAACCTGATCTTCCCGGTTCCGGCCCTGGTGGCGCGGCTGTCGGCGACGCTCCCGCTGCTGCCCGGCGACGTCATCTTCACCGGCACGCCCGCCGGGGTCGGGCTGGGCCGCGAGCCGCAACGGTGGCTGGCCCCGGGCGACGTCCTCACCAGCAGGATCGAGGGGATCGGCGAGATGCGGCACACCTTCGCCGCGGCAGGGGACGGGACCACCACGCACAACCCGGTGTGACCCGGCCGACGCCCCTTGGCCGCACACGGAAGGTTCGACCATCCCATGGGCAGACAAGCACTGACCGGTGCTGCTGCCCGGCCTGATCGACGCGCACATCCATCTCCACGACCGGGACACGCTCGAGCGGTTGTGCTCCCACGGCGTCACCACCGGCCTGGACATGGCGACCTGGCCGCACGACCGGCTCGCCGCCCTGCGCGGTGTACCGGGACTGACCGACATCCGCAGTGCGGGCACCCCCGCGATCGGCCCGGGCGGCCCCCACTCCAGGATCCCCGGCAGGCCCGCGGATGCCGTCATCGACGACCCGGGCAGGGCCTCCCGCTTCGTTGCCGGCCAGGTGGCGCAGGGTTCCGACTACATCAAGATCGTCTTGGAGGCCCCCGGTCAGGGCGGTCCCGACCAGGCGGCCGCCGACGCCCTGGTCGCCGCGGCGCACGCGGCGGGGAAGAAGGCCATCGCGCACGCGTCCTCACCCGGGGCGTTCCGCATGGCCCTGGACGCGGGCGCGGACGTGATCACCCATGTGCCGCTGGGGGAGCCGCTCGGCAGCGCCGACGTGGCCCGCATGGCGGCGGCGGGACGCATCGACGTCCCGACACTGACCATGATGGAGGGCATCGCCGCCACCGTCGGCAAGCCGGAGGCCTTCCACGCCTCCGTCCGCAGCGTCACGCTCCTTCATCAGGCCGGCGTGTCCGTCCTGGCCGGTATGGACGCCAACGCCCAGCCCGGCGTCCCCTTCCATCCCGCGCACGGCGGCAGCATCCATCATGAGTTGGAACTGCTCGTTCGAGCGGGCCTCAGCGCCGCCGATGCTCTGCGGGCGGCCACCTCGCTCCCCGCCCACCATTTCGGCCTCACCGACCGCGGGGCGATCGAGCCGGGACTCCGTGCCGACCTCCTCCTGATCGACGGAGACCCTCTGGCCGACATCTCCGCCACCCGCGAGATCCGCCGCGTGTGGTGCAACGGCACGGAACACGCTCCCAGCCGGCCCGGCCGATGAACCGGCGCGACCACGTCCCTCCTCCATCTCAAGGATGAACGCCAATGAGCGAGCAGATCAGCGTCAAGCACTGGATTGACGGCGCATGGGCCGGATCGTCCCGGATGTCCGACAGCCTGAACCCGGCCACCGGTGAGGTGATCGGCACCTACGCCGACGCCGGTGTCGAGGAAGGACACGCCGCCATCGAGGCCGCCGCACGGGGTTTCGCCGCCGGGCCCTGGCGGCTCGACCCGATGATGCGTGCCGCGGCCTTGAGCCACCTCGCCGACGCCTACGCCAAACGCATGGACGACGTCGTCGACACCCTCTGCCGCGAGAACGGGAAGCTGCGTCCCGAAGCCGCCTTCGAAGCGCACTTCATCGTCCGCGCGCTGCGCTTCGCCGCCGGACTCGCCGTGCACCCCCACTGACCTAACCGGATCGTTCAGGTGGGGAGGGTGTCTCCGGGGAAGCCGTGGCATGGATGCACATCGCAGCGCATCATCCCGGCTTGGACGCAGGGGTCTCCGGCCATGATCTCAGCGGCTTCCTCGGCCGGCACGGTCATGATCGCGACGCCTGCCACGGTGTCGGAGGCGACCGGGCAGAGGATCGCGATCACCCCTTCGGCGCGAAGCGACACCATGCGTCGCTGATGCTCCAGCTCTATTGCATCCGCGCCGTCCATGGTTCGTTCGGGCGTCCACTGAAGGAGCGCCAGGCTGTAGGGCTTCGCGGTCGAAGCAAGGGCCTGAATCTGTTCGTCGGTCACCGTCGTGCTCATGATGTCTCCCTACTTCTGGATGCGCTCGGCCAACGAGACGATGATTCCTTCAGGCCCGCGGACGTAGGCCATCCGCCACTGGCCCTCGTATTCGCCGATGCCTCCTACCAGGCCGTAGCCGTCGGCTGCGGCCTGGTCGACGGCGGCCCGCAGGTCCTGTACCTCGAACGCGACGTTGCGCAGGCCCAGTTCGTTGGCCGGTGCGGCTGGTGAACCCGGGAGGTGGTCCGGCCGGACGAAGCTTGAAAGTTCCAACGTCGTTCCGCCGCCAGGTGCTCGCAGCATGACGATTTCGGTGGCAGCACCGGTCATGCCGATCACCGTGTCCAGGAACTCGCCTTCCACGGCCATCTTCTGGTCGGCCTCCATGCCAAGGCTCACGAAGAACGCCGTCACGGCGTCGAGGTCGGCAACGGTGATACCGACGTGGTCGAAGCGCTGTACGAATCCCAAAGGTAGCCTTCCTGTGGATCTTGAAGATACTGGAAGCCATCGGTCAGCCGGTCACCTGATGGCGGCTGGACGCATGACCCCGAGCCCGAACGGTACGCCACGTCTCACCGGATGGGTGGCACGATCTGCTGATCGCCACCAGGAATGGGTTTTCCCCCGCGTCGCCGGATGGTTGGTCACCAACACCCTGCAGCACTCGGGATGGGTCATTTGGTCGAGGATCGTAGGTAGGCCATGAGGGTCTTGCCGCGGGGGGAGAGGCGGTAGCCGGTCTCCAGGCTTTCGGTGAGGCCGAGGGCTTTGAGGCGGCGGACGTCGGCCTTGAAGGGGAGTTTGTCGCGGTCCAGGTGTTCGGCCAGGTCAAGGGCGCGTAGGCCGGGGTGTTCCTGGATGAGGCGGAGGACCTCGCGGGTCCAGGGGGCGCGGCGACTGCGGGTGTCGATCGTGTCCAGGGCGGTCTTGAGGTCGGCCAGTTCCTGGTCGGTCAGGTCGGCGTTTCCGGCCAGTTCTGCTTCGGGGGTGGGACCGCCGAGGTGGAGCATGACGCGGTGGTAGCCGCCCTCCTTGGTGCTCTTGGACAGGGCGGTGAGCAGCGCCGCGCGGTCTTTGAATCCGGAGCGGCGGGCGTCCTCTTCGGTGATCTCCTCGGGGGTGACGGCTGTGACCGAGTCGATGACGATGATCCCCGCCCAGGTGCGCTGGGTGCTTCCCGCGCGGACCCGGGGCTCGGCCCACACCCGGAACACCCGGTCGATCCGCCCACCCGCGATCCCCTCAAGGACCTCCCGCCTGAACAGCATCATTTCCTCCCGGGCGTACGCCTGTCCTTCTGCAAGTTCATGCAGGGCGCCCAAGAGGCCATGCTAATAATTCGAGCGCACGCTCGCCTGGCTGCCTGCGGTGAGGTCGGGCTGCTGTGCACCGTTTCTCGCTCATTGGGCCGGCGTTTCCCTTGAGGGCGGCCTCTCGGGTTCCCGGGGCGTTCGGTCGAAGTGCGGGGCCAGGAGGTGGGCCGACGTCTGACGGGTCGCGAGGACGATCGCGCCGAACACCTCGGCGCGGTCGCCGAGGCGACTGCCGGTGACGGTGATGCCCTGGTCGAGCGGCGAGGGCAGGCGGTGAAGCAGCACGTCGCGGATCCCGTCCAGCAGTGGGCGGCCGACCGCGGCGACCTCGCCGCCGACGATCACCATCCGCGGTTCGAGCATCGCGCAGATGTCCGCCAGCGCCCGTCCGATCATGTGACCGGCATCGATGACCACCCGCCGCGCCCCCGGATCGTCGGCGGCGAGCAGGGCCACCAGATCGGCGATGGTGGTGTCCGGGCCGCGTGTGCGGGTGAACGCCGCCGTGAGCGCCTGCGCCCCGACGACGGTCTCCAGGCAGCCGCGGTTCCCGCAGCGGCAGACGTAGCCTCCTTCGACCACGGCGATGTGGCCGAGCTCGCCCGCGGCACCGGTGGCGCCCTGGTAGGGGCGGCCGTCCAGGATCAGCCCGGCGCCCACGCCGTCGGACAGCATGATGTAGATCAGGTCGTCGACGCCATGCCCCGCGCCGAAGGTCCACTCGGCGAGTGCGCCCAGGTTGGCGTCGTTGCCCACGTGGACGGGCAGCCCGATGCGTTCACTCAGGCGTTCCGCGATGTCGACATCGGTCCAGTCGGACAGCATGGAGGGCAGGCTGAGCGTGTGCGACCGCGACCGGACGGGAGCCGACACCGCGACGCCCATGCCGAAGATGCGCCCGGCGTCCTGCCCGACGGTGGCGACCAGGTCGAGGGCGGTGCCGGCGATGAAGTCCAGAGCCTCGTCCGGCCGGTGGTCGACGTCGATCTCGTGGTAGCGCTCGCCGAGCACGCCGCCGGACAGGTCGGCCAGGAGTACGCGGATGTCGGTGTGGCGCAAGTGGACGCCGAGCAGCCCGCCGCCCTCCGGGTTCAGGGTGAGCGGGGTCGCGGGACGGCCTCCCCGGGCCGCGGACGGCACCGAGCCCTCCGCCGACTCGGTCAGCACGCCTTCGGCCAGGAGGGCGGTGACGAGGCCGGAGACGGTGGTCCGCGACAGGCCGGTCGCCCGGGCGATGTCGACCCTGCTGATCCGGCCGTGCCGCCGGACGGCGTCGATGACCAGCAGCCGGTTGCGCGACCGCAGGGAGGTGAGGGATCCGGGCGCGTCGTCCATGGCCGCAACCCTATGAGGTTTATCCGCATTCCGTTCAAACTATGGCCGTTTGTGGTCTCTTTTGTCCTTGACGCTGATTAACCGGCGTTTCTACAGTTCAGCAAAGCCGGCGGCCAGGCGGGGCCTGGCCTCCCACCCCCTTTGGAGTTGGCGTGCGCAAGAAGACATCGGCGCTGGTCGCCAAAGACACCGTTCTCCGCAAAGGGCTCGTCTGCCTGACCGCTCTGACGGCGGCCGCGGCGGTCACCCTTTCCGCGTGCGGGGACGGATCCGACGACTCGAACGGCTCGAGCGGCTCATCGAGTTCGGCGGTGAAGGGCAAGGTCGGGGTGATCCTGCCCGACACGACCTCGTCCACCCGGTGGGAGAGTTTCGACCGGCCGTACCTGGAGCAGGCGTTCAAGGCGGCGGGCGTCCAGTACGACATCCAGAACGCGGAAGGCTCGACCCAGCGGTTCCAGACGATCGCCGACCAGATGCTCACGAGCGGGGTCAGCGTCATGCTCGTGACCGGGCTCGACTCCAACTCCGCGGCGGCGGTGCAGCGCAAGGCCCAGGCGCAGGGCGTCAAGACGATCGACTACGACCGGCTGACTCTGGGCGGAGTGTCCGACTACTACGTCTCCTTCGACAACGTCAGGGTCGGCGAGGAACTGGGCAAGGGCCTGCAGAAGTGCCTGGGTGACAAGGCGGCCAACATCGCCTACCTGGACGGCTCGCCGACGGACAACAACGCCACGCTGTTCGCCCAGGGCGCGCACAACATCCTGGACAAGGTCTCCAACTACAAGAAGGTGGCCGAGCAGCCGGTCCCGGACTGGAAGCCGGAGAAGGCGGCGACCATCTTCGAGCAGATGTACACCGAGCAGCACGGCAAGATCGACGGTGTGCTGGCCGCCAACGACAACCTCGGGAACGCCGCGGTGGCGGTGGTCAAGAAGAACGGGCAGGGCGGAAAGGTCGCCATCACGGGCCAGGACGCGACCTTGCAGGGATTGCAGAACATCCTGGACGGCTCGCAGTGCATGACCGTCTACAAGCCCGTCAAGCAGGAGGCGGACGCCGCCTCCAAGCTCGCCATCTCCTTGTTGAAGGGGCAGAAGGGCGAGACGAGCGCCACCGTGAAGGACCCGCAGGGCAAGCGGGATGTGCCGTCGGTGCTGCTGATCCCGATCGGGATCTTCAAGGACAACGTCAAGAAGGTCCTCGACGACGGCTTCGTCAAGGCCGCGGACCTGTGCAAGGGGGCCTACGCGTCCAAATGCAAGGACGCCGGCATCCAGTAACTGTCAGTCGTCAGTGGACTGCGGGCTCGGGCTTTGCGGGCGGAGGCCGTCGAACACCAGGTTCAGGATGTCTTCGACCTGCCCGGGTGTGTTCGGACGGGTCCCCAGCAGCAGGCGGTAGTAGAGCGGGGCGTAGATGAGTTCGACGACGTCGTCCAGGGCGGCGTCGGCCCGGATCTGACCCTGCTGCTGCGCCCGTTCCAGCCGGCGCCGACAGTCCTGGACGCGGGGATTGACCAGCGTCTCCAGGATGGCCTGCGCCGCCGCCGGGTCGGACTGCGCAGCACCGATGACCTCCCGGTACGTCGAGGACTGCGTCGTACGGAAGTACTCCGCGACGGCGACCATCTGATCGCGCAGGTCGGCGCGGATGTCGCCGGTGTCCAGGAACTCGGTGGACGCGGCGCTCTGCCGGTCGATCGCCTCGACCAGCACCGCGGCCTTGGACGGCCACCACCGGTAGATCGTCTGCTTGCCCACCCCGGCTTCCTTGGCGATCGCGTCGACGCTCGTCCTGGCGAATCCCTGCTCCAGGCACAGCTTCAGCGCGGCATCGAGGATCGCCTTGTGGGAGCGCTCGCTCCGGTAGCGCGGGTTCGCCGGTTCGGTGGTCATGACCAGGGAGTCTATACGAAACGAGACGACTCGTCTTGACCGGGGACCGCCCAGGGCCTAGCGTCCTGAGGAACGAGACGTCTTGTCTCGTCACCCTCGGAGGTGAACGATGTCCCAGCAGATGTCCCGTCGCCACGCGCTGGCCGCAGGCCTCGCCGCCGGCACGGCGTTCGGAGCCGCCGCGATCGGCGCGGCACCGGCCATGGCGACCCAGCCCGCCCCACGCAAACGCGGCAGCGGGAACCCCTTCCTCGAAGGCGAATTCGCGCCCGTCCCGTTCGAGGTGACCGAGTTCGATCTGACGGTCACCGGCACGATCCCCAAGGAGCTGACCGGCCGCCTGCTGCGCAACGGCCCCAACGTGCTCGGACTGGAGGACCCGCTCGCCCACCACTGGCTGGTCGGCGACGGAATGGTCCACGGGGTCCAGCTCCGCGACGGCAAGGCCGAGTGGTACCGCAGCCGCTGGGTCCGCGCGAAGGGCACCGCCGAAAAGCTCGGCGAGCCGGTACGCGGAGTCCCCGCCGAAACCGACTTCGCCTCGAACATCAACGTGATCGGATTCCGCGGCAAGACTCTCGCTCTACAAGAGGGCACCGCCCGTCCGCAAGAACTGACCGACGAGCTCTACACGGTCGGACCGTGCGACTTCAACGGCACATGGGCCGGAACCATGTCGGCCCACACCAAGCTCGACCCTGGCACCGGCGAACTCCATTCGGTGAGCTACGACGAGAGCACCGACTACGTCCAGTACGTCGTGATCAGCGCGGCCGGCGAAGTGAGATCGACCCGCAAGATCCCCATGGGCGGAACGATCCTGATGCACGACTTCGCCCTCACCGAGAAATACGTCGTCCTCTACGACCAGCCGATCATGTTCGACCTGGACGCCATGGAGCACGGGCAGAAGATCCCCTGGGTCTGGGACACCAAGCGCCCCAACCGGGTCGGATACCTCCCGCGCGCCGGGGGAGCGGTCACCTGGATCACCGTGCCTCCCTCGTACATCTCGCACACGCTCAACTCCTACGACGACGGCGGCGACATCGTGGTCGACTTCGTGGAGTTCCCCGCGCCGTTCAGCGCCGACCGGCTGTCGACCAGCGCGCCGCCCGCGCTGGTGCGCTGGACGATCGACCGGGCCCGCGGCGGCGTCCGCCGAACGCAGCTCGATGACCGGCCGCAGGAGTTCCCCCGGGTTCCGGACGCGCAGGTCAGCCGCAGGCACCGGTACGGCTACACCGCCGCGACCGCCGACTTCCTGAAGGCCTACGGGCACGGCTCGACCCCCGACTCGGCGTTCAGCAACGGCCTGGTCAAGCACGACCTGGCCACCGGACGGTCCCAGTTCCACCGGTTCCCGCGGCACGCGAGCGCGAGTGAGGCGGTCTTCGTCCCGCGTTCCGGCGCCCGCGCCGAGGACGACGGCTACGTCCTGTCCTACGTCCACAATCCCGACCGGAACGCCTCGGACCTGGTGGTCCTTTCGGCGCAGGACTTCACCGGCAAGCCGATCGCCCAGATCCATCTGCCGAGCCGCATTCCGCTCGGGTTGCACGGAAGCTGGATCGCCGGCGCCTGACAAGCTGCTCGGAGATGGCACGGCACGAGCTGCTCGTCTGGCACTTCGGCGACGGCGTCTACTTCGCCCGGGCCGCCTGTCGCATCGAGTGGTTCGCGCGGTAGTGCGAGGGCGCGGTGCCGTACTGGTCGACGAAGGCTTGGCGGAGCGTCTCGGCCGTCCCGAATCCGCAGCGGCGTGCCACGCTCGCGATCGGGTGCGCCGTCGTCGCCAGCAGGTGGGCGGCCGCTTCGGTGCGGGCCTGGCGTACGTAGCGTCCCGGGGTGTGGGCGAGGTGCTGGAGGAACAGCCGGGTGAGGTGGCGCTCGCTCACCCCCGCCAGCCGGGCCAGGGCAGCGGTGCTCAGGTCGCCGTCGAGGTTGCCGGCGACGTGGTCGGCGATCTGTTGGACGAGGCCGTGTTCGGGGTGCGGTGCGGCGGCGGCGACGAACATGCTCATCTGCGCTTGGTCGCCCGGCCGCTGCAGGTAGGTCACGACCAGTTGTGCAACGCCGCGTGCCAGTTCCGGCCCGTGGTCGTCCTGGATGAACGAGAGCGTCAGGTCGAGTGCGCTGGTGACGCCGGCCGAGGTGGTGATGTTGCCTTCGCGGATGTAGATCGGGTCGGGGTCGAAGGTGACCTTCGGATACCGGGTGGCGATCTTGTCGGCCCACATCCAGTGGGTGGCGGCGCGCCTGCCGTCGAGCAGGCCGGCCGCGGCCAGCACGGCGGAGCCGGTGCACACCGATGCGACCCGCCGGCTCTCCTTGGCCAGCCGGCGCACATGTCCGACGAAACGGGGATCGGCCGCGGCCTCGTGGTAGCCCAGGCCGCCCGACACGATCAGTGTGTCCAGCGGGCCCTTGAGCCGTTCGAGCGCTTCCTGCCCGTGCAGTGTCATGCCGTCGGTACAGGTGATCGCCCGGCCGCCGGGGGTGGCTAGAAGCACCTTGTAGGGCGGGGTGGCGCCCCAGTTCGCTTCGTTCAAGGTCGATGTCACGCAGGCGATGTCGAGCAACTGCGCCCGGTCGTATCCGACGACCACCATCAGCCGTTCGTCCACCCTCAGGACCCTATGCCGGAGTGACAGGAGTACCAAGTTTCCGGACATTGTCGTCTTGTTTCGTTGCCGCCCGCGAACCGGCCCTCGATGGTGAGGTCACACCCGGAAGGCATCGGTCGTTCGCGGATGCCGGCCGGGGCCTCGATCATCGAAGGAGCACTGTGATGTCCGATGTTCGTGTGCACAACTTCTCGATCTCGCTCGACGGCTTCGCCACCGGCGAGGGCCAGGCCCCGGGCGTCCCGTTCGGGCACGCCGGCGAACGCCTGCACGAGTGGATGTTCGCCACCCGGTTCTGGCACCAGATGGGCGGTGGCCGGGGCGGGCGCACCGGCGCCGACCACGCCGTCGCCGCACTGCACGGTTCCGGGATCGGCGCCGAGATCATGGGGGCCGGCAAGTTCGGCCCGCCCGGCTGGCAGGACGACCCCGGCTACCAGGGCGCATGGGGCGCCGACCCGCCGTTCCACACCCCGGTCTTCGTGCTCACCCACCGGCCGCGACCGTCGATCGAGATGGAGGGCGGCACCACGTTCCACTTCCTGGACGCCTCGCCCGCCGAGGCGCTCAAGCGGGCCCGCGAGGCGGCCGATGGCCAGGACGTGCGCCTGGGCGGCGGCCCCTCGGTGGTGCGCGACTTCCTCTCCGAGGGGCTGGTCGATCACATGCACGTGGTGCAGGTCCCGATCCTGCTCGGCCGCGGTGTCCGGCTCTGGGACGGCCTGGAGTCGCTGGAGGACGCCTTCGACATCGAGGCCGTCTCGACGCCCTCGGGCGTCACCCATCTGACGTTCACGGCCAGGAGCCGGTGACCGCGATGCGATCGAGCCTTGGACAACGGGCCCTGGACGTCTTCATCGACGACGTGGCGTTGTCGGTCGGCGGCATCGACGACGACAGCTGGTCACTGGCGTGCGTCGTCCGGGACGTCGGTCAACGTACCCCTGTCCCGACCACCGGAGCAGTCCAGCTGGCGGGCCGGCTGACGGCGGCAGTCGGGTGACGTCGTGAGAAGGGAGCAGGGCGCGCGGGTCTTGCGGGTCCTCGGCCGTGGGCTGGTCGTCCTTGTGGCCTTGTTCCTCGTGCCGGGCGTGGAGTTCCTCGTCAGCGCGCGGAGTTTTGCTTCCTACCGGTACGCGCCACCTGCGGCCGGGCGCCTCCCCGCCGTGGCTCCGCCCGTGCATGCTTCGGGCAAGCCCACCGTGGCGATCGTTGTCGGCAACGCAGGTGCCAACGTGGCCGACACGCTCGTCCCCTACGACGTTCTGGCGAGCACGGGGAGGTTCAACGTCTACACGGTCGCACCCGAACGCCGGCCCGTGCCGCTGCTCGGGGGGTTGGACCTGGTCCCGGACCTGGACTTCGCGCAACTGAGCCGGCGGCTGGACGGCAGAGCGCCGGACGTCACCGTGGTGCCGGAGATGCCGTCCGACGAGGACGGCGACCGTCGTGTCATCGCGTGGCTGCGGAGTACCGCGAGTCGCGGACTGGTGCTGAGCGTGTGCACCGGAGCCCGGCTGGTCGCCGAAGCCGGTCTCCTCGACGGCCGCGAGGCCACCACGCACTGGTACCGGCTCTCCGGCCTGCAGCACGCGCATCCCGCGGTGCACTGGCGGCGCGGAGTCCGCTACCTCGACGACGGAAACGTGATCACCACGGGCGGGCTGCTGTCCTCGGTGGACGGGACGCTGCGGGTGATCGAGCGGCTGGCCGGAGCGGACACCGCCGCCGCGGCCGCCCGGACCGTCGGCTGGCGCCACTACTCGCCCGGCGCGCCCGCGAGGATGCCGGAATCGCGGCTGTCCCCGTCCAACGCGATCGTGCACCTGCTCAACCTCGGATACCGCTCGAAGACCACCAGGGTGGGGGTCGTGCTCACCGGCGGCGTCGGGGAACTCGAACTCGCCTCGGTCTTCAGCCCCTACGCCGAGGTGAAGGCCGCCCGGACGGTCGCGATCGCGTCCACGGCCACCGTGCGCTCACGGCACGGGCTGACCTTCGTCCCACGGGCACGCCTCGCCGGCGCGGGAGACGACGTCGACCGTCTGATGGTCCCGGGCACCACCGCCGCGGCGAATCCCGACCCCGAGATCGCGGCCACCGCCCGCCGCGCCGGCGTCCCGCTGGAATATCCGCACCGGCAGCCGGGCTTCGCGTTCGACCCGGTGCTCGCTTCCATGGCCCGTACGTTCGACAGGCCCACGGCCCGGTGGACCCGCAAGATCCTGGAGTATCCCACCGCCGAACTCGGCCCGTCCGGCCCGAGCTGGCCGTGGACGCCCACCCTGCGCCTCGTGCTACTCGGCCTGGCCGGCGTGGCCGCTCTGGCCGTCGTCCGCATCACCGCACGGCTGATCACGACCGGGTCGCTCCGTTCGAGAACCGCGGACCGCCGAGCCGACGGATCGCCGGGCGGCGGCCGCAACGGTCTCGATGAGGACAAGGAGGAGCCGTGAAGGTGATGATCGCGGGTGCCGGGATCGGCGGGTTGTTCACCGCGTTGCGCCTGCACGCCGAGGGCATCGGCTGCGTGGTCCATGAGCGCGGCGAGCGGATCCGCGAGCTCGGTGTGGGGATCAACGCGCTGCCGTTCGCGGTCCGGGAACTGGCTGCGGTGGGGCTGCTGGACCGGCTGGACGAGATCGGGGTGCGCACCGGTGAGCTCGTCTACACCCACCGGCTGGGGCAGGAGATCATGCGCAGGCCCTGCGGTCTGGCCGCCGGATTCGCGCACCCGCAGATCAGCGTGCATCGTGGCCGGCTGCAAGGGCTGCTCCACCGTGCGGTGGTGGAGCGGCTGGGCCCGGACGCGGTGCGCACTGGTCACCGCCTGGTCGGCTTCGAGCAGGACGCCGAGGCCGTGACCGCCCGGTTCGCCGACGGCTCGCGCGCACGCGCGGACATCCTGGTCGGCGCCGACGGCATCCACTCGACCACCCGGTCGACCCTGTTCCCCGATGAGGGCCCGCCGCGCTGGAGCGGCATGATGACCTGGCGCGGCGCCACCGACCGGCCCGAGTTCGGCACCGGGCGGACCATGGTGATCATCGGGGGCAACACCGCCAAACTGGTCGTGTATCCGATCGCGGCGGGCACGGCTCCGGGCACCAGGCTGACCAACTGGGCCATGGGCGTCATGACCGGCCGTCCCGGCGACCCACCGCCCGACGAGCAGGACTGGACGCGTCCAGCCGACCCGGCGGCCCTGGCCGCGCACGTCGAGCGCTTCACCTGCGACCTGTTCGACCATGCCGCCATGATCGAGGCCACCCGGGACCGGTTCGAATTCCCCATGTGCGACCGCGACCCCCTGCCCCACTGGACGCGCGGCCGCGTCACCCTGCTGGGCGACGCCGCCCACCCCATGTACCCGATGGGCTCCAACGGCGCCGGCCAGGCCATCCTGGACGCGGTGAACCTGAGCGCCCACCTGGCAGCCCATACCGACCCCGTCCAAGCCCTGCTCGCCTACGAGCACGACCGCCTCCCCGCCACCACCCAGATCGTCCTCCGCAACCGGCTCGGCGGCCCGGAACAGGTCATCGACGAGGTCGAACGCCGAGCCCCGGAAGGCTTCGACCGCATCGAGGACGTGATCACCCCCGCCGAACTGGAGTCCATCGTGGCCGGCTACACCCAGGTCTCCGGGGGCCACCGCGACCAGGCGGACCGTTCCTGAGGTCGAGCCCGGACCCGCTTTGCGGCCCGGTGCTTCTTGTTAAGAGAGCATCCGGGGCTGTTATCTTCGGTGCCGTCCCGTCTCTGCCGGCAGCCGGTCGCGCGGTGCGGACCACGGGAGGATCGACCATGAGCGAGGACGGCGGGGGCCCGGGCGGTCCGGAGCGGCGCCGGCAGGACATCGCCGGCGTCGTGCTGTCGGTCGGCTCGGTCACCGCGGCGGAACTCGCCGAGCGTTTCGCCGTCAGCCTCATGACGATCCACCGTGACCTGGACGAGCTCGCCCGCCGGGGCATCGTCCGCAAGCATCGCGGTGGGGTCACCGCCCAGCCGTCGGGGGTGTTCGAGAGCAGTGTGGCCTACCGCCTGAAGTCGATGCGGACCGCGAAGGACGCCATCGCGGGGCGGGCCGCCGAGCTGGTCGAGCCCGGGATGGCGGTGATGCTGGACGACTCCACCACGGCGCTGGCGCTGGCCCGCCGCCTGGCGGGCATCGTCCCGCTGACGGTCGTCACGAACTTTCTGCAGGCGGTCAACCTGCTCGCCCGCGAGCAGGAGATCCGGCTGATGGCGCTCGGCGGCGACTACGATCCGCTGCACGACTCGTTCCTCGGAGTCTCGTGCGTCGACGCGATCGAGGCGCTGAACGTGGACCTGTGCTTCGTGTCCACCTCCGCGGTCGGCGGTGGATTCGCCTACCACCAGGAGCAGCGCATCGTGCCGGTGAAGCGGGCCATGCTCCGTGCCGCGGCGCGCAGCGTGCTCCTCATCGACCATTCCAAGCTCAACCGGGTGGCGCTGCATCGGGTGGCGCCGCTGTCGGCGTTCGACCGCGTCATCGTCGACGACGGTGCCGACGGCGAGGCGCTGCGGGATCTCGAGGAGCAGCAGGTGGCCTACGAGGTGGCGGCGACCTGAGCGGCGCGCTGCTCGCCGCCCCGGCCGTAGCGTGGCCCGGGGCTTGTTAACGTTTTCGGTTGTTCTTATCTCACGTTCGGTGAGCGCGAGTAGGGGCCTGGGGCCGGCGGGCCCGTCGCCGAGCGTCTTTCATGCGTCTTGACCACGAGTGGTGTGGTCAGTCCGGTAAAAGTGGGTCGGCTCGAGGGTGCTGCGGTGCCCGTGGCGGCGCTCGCCGCATGACTTCAGAAGTGATCCAGCCGACATCTTGACACCCCGATCGGCGGCCTCTTACGCTCAAGCTCACATTTTTGGGCGTTATCTTCACAGTTTTGTTGTTGGGATCGCGATCGGAGTGGGTCAGTGGCCGAGTCCCAGGGTGTGGCGCCGTACGGCCTCCGCTGCGATCACCGGGTCCGGCCGCTGGGCACCGACGAGCCCGCGCCGCTGCTGTCGTGGCGGCTGGCGTCCGGCCGGCGCGGCGACGCGCCCGCGGCGTACCGGGTGCGCGTGCGGGCGGAGGACGGCGAGCAGGTCTGGGACACCGGGGACGTGACCGACCCGGCGGCGGTCGGCGCACGCTACCAGGGACGGCGGTTGCGCCCCCGCACCCGCTATCACTGGACGGTCACCGTCACCGGCGCGGACGGCAACTCCGCCGAACGGGAGTCCTGGTTCGAGACGGGGATGATGGGCCCGGCGGCGTGGACGGCCGCCTGGATCGCTCACGACCCGTCCGATCTCGACATGGTCGACGCTCCCGAGGAGGGTGCGCTCGCCCTCACCGACCACGGGCTCCAGCCGGCCGTCCGGCTGCGCCGGGCGTTCGCGGTCACCGCCGCACCGGTCCGCGCCCGGCTGTACGTCACCGCCCGCGGCCTTTACGAGGCGCGCGTCAACGGCGTGCGCGCCGGTGACGCCGAACTCGCCCCCGGCTGGACCGACTACCGCGACCGCATCGACTACCAGGTCTACGACGTGACCGACCTGCTGCGGACGGGCGGCAACGTGCTCGCCGTCACTATCGCGGACGGCTGGTGGAGCGGATTCGTCGGGTTCGATCCGCGCCGCTCGGGCGCCCATTACGGGACGTTCCCGCAACTACTGGCCGAGCTGCACCTCTTCCACGCCGACGGGACCAGCGACGTCGTCGCGACCGGCGGCGACTGGCAGAGCGCCCGCTCGCCCATCCGGTACGCCGACCTGCTGATGGGGGAGTGCCATGACCTCCGCCGCGAGACGCCGGGCTGGGATCTCCCCGCCGAAGGGGACGCGGCCGGCGCGGACGTTCCGGGAAGCGGGCCGTGGCGGCCCGTGCGGGTGACCGGTTCGGACCGGAGCGTCCTCACCGCGTCGGTCGCGCAGCCGGTCCGCGCCGTCCGGGAGCTGGCGGCCCGGTCGGTGACCCGCGTCGGCGGGGACCGGTTCCTGGTCGACTTCGGGCAGAACTTCGCCGGCCGGGTCCGGCTGACGGTGCGCGGCCTGACCCGGGGCGACCGGGTGGTCGTCCGGCATGGCGAGACCCTGGACGACGACGGTGCGCTGTACACGGCGAACCTGCGCACCGCCGCGGCCACGGACGTGCTGATCGCGGCCGGGCCCGCCGAGACCGTCTTCGAGCCCCGCTTCACGTACCACGGCTTCCGGTACGCCGAGGTGACCGGGCCGAGCACGCTCGGCACCGGCGACATCACCGGCGTGGTGCTGCACAGCGACACCCCCTGGGCGGGCGGGTTCACGTGCTCCGACCCGGACGTCGGCCGCCTGCACGAGGCCATCGGCTGGGGGCAGCGCTCCAACTTCGTCAGCGTCCCGACCGACTGCCCGCAGCGGGACGAGCGGCTCGGCTGGCTGGCCGACGCGCAGGTCTTCCTGCCCACCGCGTGCCTCAACGCCGACGTCGCCGCGTTCTTCGACGGCTGGCTGCGCGAGGTGCGGGGCGCGCAGTCGCCGGACGGCGCGTTCGGCAACGTGGCTCCGAGGCTCGCGGGGGTCGCCGACGACGGCGCTCCCGGCTGGGGCGACGCGGGGGTCCTCATTCCCTGGCATCTCTACCGGGTGTACGGGGACGAGCGCTTCCTCGAACGCAACCTCGACGCCATGTGCGCCTGGGTCGACCATGTGCACCGGCACAACCCCGACCTGGTGTGGAGCCGCCGCGTCGGCCCCCACTTCGCCGACTGGCTCGCGCCCGCGCCCACACCCCGGGACGTGCTCGCCACCGCCTACTTCGCCCACAGCGCCGAGTTGACGGCGCGGGCCGCCGAGGTCGTCGGCGAGGCGGAGACCGCCGGGCGGTACGGCGTGCTGGCCGAGCACATCCGCAAGACCTTCACCGAGCGGTTCGTGACCCCGGACGGCGGGATCCGGGGCGACACCCAGACCGCCTACCTGCTGGCACTGGCGTTCGACCTGCTCCCGGCGGATCTCGTGCCGGGTGCGGTGCGGCGTCTGGTCGAGCTCGTCCAGGAGGCCGGCCCGGGCCTGACCACCGGCTTCCTCGGGGTGAGCCTGATCGCGCCCGTCCTCGACGCGCACGGCCACGCCGACCTCGCGCACGCGCTGCTGCGCCGCACCGAACCGCCGTCATGGCTGCACCCGCTGCGGCACGGCGCGACCACCATCTGGGAGCGGTGGGACGGCTACACCGACGAGCGCGGGTTCCAGGCGGCGGCGATGAACTCCTTCAACCACTACGCGCTCGGCTCGATCGGCGAATGGCTCTACCGCGGTGTCGCCGGCATCGACCAGGCGCCCGGATCCGTCGGCTACCGCGAGCTGCTGGTCCGGCCGAGGCTCGGCGACCTCACCTCGGCCGGCGCGAGGTACGAGTCGGTGCGCGGGACCGTCGCCACCAGCTGGACCCGCCGGGACGGCCTGTTCCACCTCCAGGTGACGGTGCCGCCCGGCGCGACCGCCACCGTCCACATCCCCGCGGACGATCCCGGCGGGGTCAGGGAGAGCGGGGTGCCGGTGGCCGAGGCCGCCGGGGTCCGGATCGTCGGCGCGGAGCCGGGGAAGCTCCGCTGCCGGACAGCTTCGGGGGAGTACCGCTTCACCGCGGAACTTCATTGACCACCGTCCCCGCGTGGGACGGGCATGGCCGGCCGCCGTCACCTCGGCGACCCGCGCCATGAACGCGAGGAGGACAGATGACATCGTCGTTCGACAGGGCGGCCCTCAGCCGCCGCGGTTTCCTGCGGCTCTCGGGCGGAGCGGCCGCGGTGGTCGCGCTGCCGGCGGCCCTCACGGCCTGCGGGGGATCGTCCGGCGGGTCCGGCGGCACCCTGCGCCTGGTCGGCGTGGCCGACCAGCAGAAGCCGGTCGACCTGCTCACCAAGGCCTACACCAAGGCGAAGTTCAGCACCTCGTTCGCCCCCACCGACCAGGTGGAGACCTCGCTGCGCACCCAGCTGGGCGCGGGCAACGCCCCCGACGTGCACGTGGTCTATCCGGGCAACGGCAGCGCGATGAGCATGGCTCAGATCGCGCAGGCGGGGCTGCTCGCCGACCTGAGCGACCAGGCCTGGACGAAGAAGATCCCGGCGGGGCTGAAGCCGGCCTTCCAGAAGGACGGAAAGACGTTCCTGTACTCGGCCGGATCCAGCGTGATCGGCGCGATCTACAACAAGAAGGTCTTCCAGGAGGCGGGCGTGACCCCGCCGAAGACCTGGAGCGAGTTCCTCCAGGTCTGCGACAAGATCAAGAAGAAGGGCAAGATCCCGATCGCGCTCGGCGCGCAGACCCAGTGGGTCACGCAGCTGATCACCTACGCGCTCGTGCCGTCCACCGTGTACGCCAAGAACCCGCAGTTCGACAGCCAGATGAAGGCGGGGTCGGCGTCGTTCGCGAACTCCGGCTGGGTGCAGGCGCTCGACATGTACCTGGAACTGCAGAAGCGGGGCTTCTTCAACGACAACCCCAACGGCACCACGTTCGAGCAGCAGACGTCCATGGTCGCCACCGGCAAGGCCGCCATGGCGATCCAGGTCTCCGCGGTCCTGCCCGACTTCCGCAAGGCCGCGCCGAGCGCCGACGACCTGTCGATGTTCCCGGTGCCGGGCGCCGACGACGCCGCCCAGGTGTGGATCCCGGCCGGTGTCGTCGTCGGGCTGGGCGTCAGCGCCCGCAGCAAGAACCGCGACGCGGCCAAGGCGTTCATCGAGTTCCTCGGCCAGCAGGAGAACATCAACCGCTGGGCCGAGGCCGTCGCGTGCGTCCCGCTCGTCCGGGACTCCAGTTCCAGGATCGACCCGGTGCTGACGCCGTTCCTGCCGTACATGGACGGCAACAAGGCCGTCCCGTTCATGGACCAGGCCTGGCCCAACGCCGAGGTGCAGCCCGCTCACTTCGCGATGGTGCAGGAGCTGCTCGCCGGCAAGACCACGGTCGCCAAGGGGCTGGCCAAGCTGGACGAGACCTACCGGAAGAAGCAGCCGTGACCTCGTCCTCTCAGCGCGCACCGGCCGCACTCGCGGCCGGTGCGCAGGCCG
>NZ_BAAAMR010000140.1:0-22225 GCF_039529375.1 Actinomadura napierensis | reverse complement strand
GGGTTTCCGTCGACGCGGGCGTGGTTGCGGTCGCGGTTGGGGATGCGGGAGAACCGCACCACCGAACGCCTCATCCTGGCGAGGCAGCGGGATCGGCTTCCCCAGGTCGCCGAACGCCTCGCCACCGGGGAGCTGTCGTATGGGTACGCGGCCACGGTCGCGCAGAGTGTGGCGCGGTTGGAGGACACCGACTGCGCCCAAGCCGAGACCACCCTGCTCAGTTTCGTCGAGCAGGGGTTCTCGGCGGCGAAGGTGGCGGTGTTCGGCCGCCGCATCTGCGACATCATCGCCGAACGCGACGGCACGGAGACCGGCCCCGGTGAAGACGTCAAGCGCGGGTACGCCAAGTCGTGGATCACCAGCACCGGTTCCCTGGACGGCGGCCGCTACATCAAGGGCTGGCTGAACGCCGAAGACGCCGCCATCTGGGACGGCACCCTCGCTCCGCTGGCCAAGCCGGCCGGGCCCGACGACCACCGCGACGCCGCAGAACGCACCGCCGCCGCCCTGTCCAGCGTCCTGTCCGGTGGACACAAGGCCACCAAGGTCACCGTCATCTGCGACCTGGAGACACTGACCGGCGGCAATGCCCCGGCCCGCCTGACCGACGGCACCCCGATCCCCGCCGCCCAGGCCCGCCGCATCGCCCTGTCGGCCGGTGTATCGCCGCTCCTGCTGGGGCGCGGGCACACGCCGCTGTATCTCGGGTACCGGGAACGGTTCGCCAGCGCCGCCCAACGCCAAGTCCTCGAAACCCTGTACCCGACCTGCGCGGTGCGGGAATGCGAGATCCCCGGGACGCTGTGCGAGGTCGACCACGTCAACGGCTGGGCCCTCGGACACTCACCCACCGACATTGACCAGCTCGCCCTGACCTGCGGGTGGCACAACCGCTTCAAACACACCAGCCCGAACCAGATCGGGATCAGCAAAGATCCTGACGGGCGGTACGTCTACCGGCTTCTTCCACCCCGAGACAGAGCGGCGCCCCGCGCGACCAGTCCGCCCGGTCTCGACCGGGCCGCCTGATCAAGGCGAGCGTGTCAGTGCGCACCGGTCGGCCCGCAAGGGCCGCACCCCTGCGCAGGCCGAGCGAGTGATGACCGACAAGGCCTCACCTGGTCGCTTGCCTATTCGCGGGGAGGCGATGCCGGTTCTGTTGGGGTGACCGGCATCGCCTTTCGCGGGGTGTCAGTCGGTGAAGATGCCGCTGGTGGCGTTGACGAAGGTGCCGGTGATGGCGGCGGCGCCGTTGGAGGCGAGGAACGCGGCGGTGTCGGCGATCTGGGCGAGGGTGGGGGAGCGGCGGAGCAGGCGCATCTCGTCCAGGCGGGTCAGGAGGGCCTGGAAGGCGGCGTCGTCCATGGGCGGGCCGAACCGGGAGAGCTTCTCGGGGGAGAGAGTCTCGGGGAGGCCCGCCGTCCAGATGCCGACGACGCGGACGCCGGCGGGGCCGCACTCCTGGGCCAGGTTCCGGACGAGGGTGTCGATGGCCGCGTCCGCGGGGCCGGTGCCGCCCATCATCGGGCTGCCCTTCGCGGAGCCGCTGTTCAGCGCGAGGACGACGCCGGAGCCGCGCTCGGACATGTGGCGGGCGGCGGTCCGCGCGGTGATGAAGTTCGCGGTGACGCCGGTCGTGATGGGGCCGACGAAGTCGTCCACGGACATCTGGGTGAGGGGCATGCCCTGCACGTCGCCGCGCGTGATCAGGTTGAGGGAGACGTCGATGCCGCCGGCTTCGGCGACGCGGCGGGCGTGCGCCTCGACGGCCTTCTCGTCGAGGGCGTCCAGGACGGTCACGTCCGCGCGGCCGCCGTCGGCGGTGACGGCGGCGGCGACGGCGTCGAGGGGCTCGCGGGTGCGGCCGGCGAGGTGGACCGTGGCGCCTTGGCGGGCGAAGGTCGTCGCTACGGCGGTGCCGATCGAGCCGCCGGCGCCGTAGATGATCGCGTTCTTGTTCTCCAGCAGCATGGCCGTGTTCCGTTCTCGCGTGGGTGTCGGACGTACATGGAGACGCACGCGGCCGGAGAACTCATCGGTCCAGTGTCAGCGGCAGTCCGAAGGCGGGGAACAGGTGCGGTTCGAACGAGGTGATCTCGGCGATCAGGCCCTCCTCGATCCGCAGGACGTCGAGGACCTGCGCCCGGTAGACGCTCGTGCCGGGGCGCTGGACGTAGCCGCCGAGCGCGAGTTGGCCGTTGGCGCGGGTCGGCAGGTGGCGCCAGCGGCCGATGTACGCAGGTGAGGACGGGGCGAAGGTCTGGGAGAGCATGCCGATGATCGCGTCGCGTCCGCCGAACCAGATCGGGTTCGGGGGCATGGTGATGCGGACGTCCTCGCGCAGCATGGCGGTCATCGCGGACGTGTCGCCGTCGACGGCGGCCTTCATGTAGCGGTCGAGGAGGTCGCGTTCGGCTTCGGACGGGTCGGTGCCGCGCGTCCATTCGTCACGCCGTTCCGGGAGACGATCGCGGAGGGCGGGGCGGGCGCGCTGGAGGGCGCTGTTGACCGAGGCCACGGTCAGGTCGAGGGCGGTGGCGGTGTCGGCGGCGGGCAGGCCCAGGACGTCCCGCATGATCAGGACGGCGCGCTGCTTCGGCGGCAGGTGCTGGATCGCGGCGAGGAACACCAGCTCCATCGTCTCCGAGGTCTCCGCCGCCGCCTCGGGGTCGTCCGGGAAGGGCTGCAGCCAGGGCAGGAACGGCGGTGCGGTCACGTCGTTCGAGGGTGGGACGGGGGACGGGGCGTACCGCTGCGGGCGGCGCTCGTTGCGGCGGAGGAAGTCCAGGCACGCGTTCGTGGCGATGGTGTAGAGCCAGGTGCGCGGGCTGGAGCGGCCCTCGAACGCTTCGCGGTTCCGCCACGCTTTCAGCAGGGTCTCCTGGACGAGGTCTTCGGAGTCGTCGTAGGAGCCGACCATCCGGTAGCAGTGCACCTGCAGTTCGCGCCGGTGCGGTTCGACGAGCCCGGCGAAGTCGATCTCGTCGCCGTCCCGGAGGGGATTCGTCACGGGCTCCGGCGTGACGGATTGCGCCGCGTCCTTCGCCACCCGCGCGATGCGGCGCAGCCGCCCGACCGACGACGACAGGTCGCGCACCTCGGCGTAGAACGGCGCGGGGTCTTCGGGGGCGAGCCCTTTCACGCGGCGCTCGATGTCGGAGATCAGGTCGTGGACGGTGTCGCCGCCGGCCCGCCGCGTCCGGTACGCCTTCTGCCGGCACGCGGCCGAGCAGTACACCGACGCGCGTCCCGGGCGCCCGTCCGGACGCGCCAGGGCCTTCCCGCACACCCGGCACGCGCCTTCCGTCATGCGCCCAGAGCGTAGGGCACGGTCAGGGTTTCCGCTGGAGCAGCAGGAGGGCGACGTCGTCGGCGGCCCGTTCGCGGCCGATCAGCGCGGCCATCACCGCCGCGCCGACCTGCTCGGGATCGCCCGCGTAGACCGCGTCGCACAGCCGCGCGATGCCGCTGTCGACCGAGTTGTCCCGCCGCTCGATCAGCCCGTCGGTGTAGAAGCACAGCAGGCCGCCGGGAGGGAGGTCGACGACCGTGGTCGACCGGGTGATCTCCGTGGTGAAGCCGATCAGGAGGTCGAGCTTCAGGTCGACGGCCTCCGCCGGGCCGCCGGGCCGGGCGAGGACCGGGGGCGGGTGGCCGGCCGAGGAGATCCGGATCCGGTCCAGGGAGGGGGCGCACACCGCGTACAGCACGGTCGCCGTCGCGTTGGGCTCGAAGTGCAGCATCTTCCGGTCGAGCTTGCCCAGGGCCTCCGCCGGATCGGTCGTCTCCAGCGCGTAGGAGCGCAGCGAGCTGCGCATGCGGCCCATCACGACGGCGGCGGGCAGGCCGTGCCCCGCCACGTCCCCCATGACGATGCCGATCTCGCCCGAGGGGAGGACGAAGACGTCGTACCAGTCGCCGCCGACGTTCTCCTTGCCGGGACGGTAGCGGGCGGCCATCTCGACGCCGGGGATGTCCGGGAGGGCGGACGGGATCAGGCTGCGTTGCAGCTCAAGGGCGCCGGCGCGCTCGGCGCGGCTCATCAGCGATTGCACGGCCAGGGCGATGCGCGACGCCGCGAGTTGCAGGAACTCGGTCTCGTCCGCGGTGAACCGGCGCGGTGCCAGCGTGCCGACGTGCAGGACCCCGACCAGCCGCCCGCCGCCGATGAGGGGGACGCCGAGCAGGGAGTGCAGGCCCCGCTGAACCAGCAGCGGGTTGAACACGCCCGCGCTGGCCACGTCGGGGATGTAGACCGGCCGCCGCTCGGCGGCGACGCGTCCGGCGAATCCCTGCCCCACGGGCACGTGCACGCCCTGGCTGACCTCTTCCTCTATGCCCTTCGCCACCGTCGCCTCGAGGAACCGCCCCTGCCGGTCCAGGAGCAGCACGACGGCGGTGTCCACGCCCAGGATGTGGCGAACGCGGTCGAGGAGGGTGTCCAGGAACTCGTCGACGTCCAGATGGGCGAGCGCCTCGTCGGTGATCGCCTGGATGTTCTCGAGCTTCCGGTTGAGGCTCTCCAAGTCGTCTGCCGGTCTGTCCATCGCCGTCATCGTATGCGTGATACCTGGCGCTTTACCGGCGGTGGCGCAGTTTGGAGGAGGTCATTGCCATCGGGCGCGTCACCGGAGGCATCTCCGGACGCCTTCGGCGATCTCCAGGTCCTCGCGGGCGGTGACGACCAGGGTGCGGACGGCCGAGCCTGGCGCGGTGACGTCGGTGTCGCCGCGGGCGCCGTCGTTGCGGTGCGGGTCGACGGAGACGCCGAGGAACGCGAGGTCCTCGGCGAGGCGGTGCCGGACGAACGGGTCGTGCTCGCCGACGCCGCCGGTGAAGACGAGCGCGTCGAGGCCGCCGAGGGTGGCGGCCATCGCGGCGGCGCAGGCCCGCAGGCGGTGGTGGTAGACGTCGAGGGCGGCGAGGGCGACGGCGTCGCGGGCTTCGGCGCGTTCGCGGATCTCGCGCATGTCGCCGGTCCCGGTGAGCCCCCGCAGGCCGGAGCGGCTCTCCAGGGCGTCGTCGACCTCGGACGCGGGAACGCCGTGCTTGATCAGCCACAGCGGGATGCCGGGGTCGACGCTGCCGGCGCGGGAGGCCATGACGAGGCCCTCCAGGGGCGTGAATCCCATCGTGGTGTCGACAGAGCGGCCCTCGGCGACGGCGGCGAGGGACGCGCCGGAGCCGAGGTGGCAGATCACCATCCGGGACGGGACGGAGCCGAGGAGTTCGCCGGTGCGGCGGACGGCGTAGGAGTACGACAGGCCGTGGAAGCCGTAGCGGCGCAGGCCGTACCGGTCGCGCCATTCGCCGGGCAGCGCGTAGGTGGCGGCGGCGTCCGGCAGGGTGGCGTGGAAGGCGGTGTCGAAGCAGGCCACGGCGGGGACGTCCGGCAGCGCCTCGGTGATCTCCGAGAGCGCGTGCAGCGACGCGGGCTGGTGCAGCGGGGCGAGGTCGGCGAGCGCCTCCAGGCGTTCGGTGACCTTCGCGTCGACCACGACCGGTCCGGTGAAGTCGGGGCCGCCGTGCACGAAGCGGACGCCGACCGCGTCGGGTCGCGGCATGTCCGCGACCATCGGCGCGATCTCGTGGCGGGCGCCGGCGTTCTCGGTGACGACGGAGCCGCCGGAGTCGAGGAGGCTCAGCTTCAGGCTGCTCGACCCGGGGTTGACGGTGAGGATGCGCATCGGCACGGCCTCCCTAGTAGGGCCAGGTCCAGTCGCGGACCTCGGCCGCGTCCTCGCCGTGCTCGCGGGTGTACGCGCGCAGGGCGAGGCGCTGGTCGGCCATGCGCTGGCGGATGTGGGCGACGCGGCCGCCGAGGGACGGGACGCGGTCGATGACGTCCATGACGAGGTGGAAGCGGTCCAGGTCGTTCAGCATCACCATGTCGAACGGGGTCGTGGTGGTGCCCTCCTCCTTGTAGCCGCGGACGTGCAGGTGGTCGTGGCCGTGGCGGCGGTAGGCGAGCCGGTGGATCAGGTACGGGTAGCCGTGGAACGCGAAGATGACCGGTTTGTCGGTCGTGAAGAGCGCGTCGTACTCGCGGTCGGGCAGCCCGTGCGGGTGCTCGGTGTCGGGCTCCAGCCGCATGAGGTCCACGACGTTCACCACCCGGACGCGCAGGTCGGGGAAGAGTTGGCGGAGGATGTCGACGGCGGCGAGCGTCTCCAATGTCGGGATGTCGCCGGCGCACGCCATGACGACGTCGGGATCGGCGCCGCCGTCGGTCGACGCCCACTCCCAGATGCCGATCCCGCGCGTGCAGTGGGCGATCGCCTGGTCCATCGGCAGCCAGTTCAGCGCGGGCTGCTTCCCCGCGACGATGACGTTGACGTAGTCGCGGGAGCGCAGGCAATGGTCGCCGACGGACAGCAGCGTGTTGGCGTCCGGCGGCAGGTAGACCCGGACGATCTCCGGCTTCTTGTTCATGACCACGTCCAGGAAGCCGGGGTCCTGGTGGGTGAAGCCGTTGTGGTCCTGCCGCCACACGTGCGACGACAGCAGGTAGTTCAGCGACGCGATCGGGCGCCGCCACGGCAGGTGCCGCGTGACCTTCAGCCATTTCGCGTGCTGGTTGAACATCGAGTCGACGATGTGGACGAACGCCTCGTAGCTGTTGAACAGGCCGTGCCGCCCGGTCAGCAGGTAGCCCTCCAGCCAGCCCTGGCACAGGTGCTCGCTGAGCACCTCCATGACCTGCCCGTGCGGGCTCTGGTGCTCGTCGGTCGGCAGCCGCTCGCCCTCGAAGACCCGGTCCGTGGCCTCGAAGACGTCGCCGAGCCGGTTGGAGGCGGTCTCGTCCGCGCCCATGATCCGGAAGTTGGACGGGTTGCCCCTCACCACGTCCCGCAGGAACCCGCCGAACACGCGGGTGGCCTCCGACGTCGTCGTACCGGGCTTGCCGACCTCGACGGCGTAGTCGCGGAAATCGGGCAGCGCCAGCGGCCGGAGCAGTAGCCCGCCGTTGGCGTGCGGGTTGGCGCTCATCCGGCGCTCGCCGTCGGGCGCCAGCCCGGTCAGCGCGGGAACCGGGCGCCCCTCCTCGTCGAACAGCTCGCCGGGACGGTAGGAGAGCAGCCATTCCTCCAGCTGAGCCAGATGCTCGGGGTTGTCGCAGACGCCGGTGAGCGGCACCTGGTGGGACCGCCACGTGTTCTCGACGGGCAGGCCGTCGACCACCTTCGGCCCCGTCCAGCCCTTCGGCGACCGCAGAACGATCATCGGCCAGCGGCGCCGCGGGACGTCCTCCCCGGCGCGGGCCGCCTGCTGGATGTCGGCGATCTCGTCCAGCGCCTGGTCGAGCGCGAGCGCCATCTTCCGGTGCATCGACTCCGGCTCGTCCCCGCTGACGATGATCGGACGGTGCCCGTAGCCGTCGAGCAACTGGACGAGCTCCTCCTCGGAGATCCGCGCCAGCACCGACGGGTTCGCGATCTTGTAGCCGTTGAGGTGCAGGATCGGCAGCACCGCCCCGTCCCGGGCGGGATCGACGAACTTGGTGGAGTGCCAGGACGCCGCGAGCGGCCCGGTCTCCGCCTCGCCGTCGCCGACGATGCACGCGACGACCAGGTCCGGGTTGTCGAACGCGGCCCCGTAGGCGTGCGCCAGCGAATAACCCAGCTCGCCGCCCTCGTGGATCGATCCAGGCGTCTCGGGCGCGACGTGGCTCGGGATGCCGCCGGGGAACGAGAACTGCCGGAACAGCCGCCGCATGCCGGGCTCGTCCCGCGACACGTCCGGATACACCTCGCTGTAGGTGCCCTCCAGCCAGGCGTTCGCGACCGCCGCCGGGCCGCCGTGCCCGGGCCCCATGATGTAGATCATGTCGAGGTCGCGCGCCTTGATGACCCGGTTTAGGTGGGCGTAGCAGAAGTTCAGGCCGGGGGAGGTGCCCCAGTGCCCGAGCAGCCGCGGCTTGATGTGCCGGCGCCTCAGCGGCTCCCGCAGCAGCGGGTTGCCCAGCAGATAGATCTGCCCTACCGAAAGGTAATTCGCGGCTCTCCAGTACGCGTCGATCCGCCGGACCTCGTCGTCGGACAGGGGGGTGGGCGCGGTGGCGGCCTCGGTCATGGCGCGGTCCCTTCGGTGCTCGGCGGACGCCCGGAAAGGACGACGTCCCCGCTGTGGCCCCCGTCAACCCCACGCCCGACTCGCGGCGAGGGCGCGGATCAGCTCGTGGAAGCCGTGCCGCGCCTGCGGATCGAACGCTCTTGCCGGCCCGAGCCGCTCAGCGGACGCGGGGGAGGGCGAAGGGGCAGGGGCCGTCGCCGCGCAGGCCGCCGCCGGGGCCGGCCTCGATGAGCTGCGCCTCGCCGAACTCCTCGTCCTCCGCCGCCGCCCGCACGAGGTGCCCGTAGCCGGGCAGGCGGCGCGCCCAGGCGTCCGGGGCGCCGGCCTGCAGGTCGAGACGGATCGGGGTGTTGCCCTGCGGCGCCTCGAACGGGCCGAGCCCGCCGGCGAGCCGCCAGCGGGGCGCCGCGAGCGCGTCCTCCGCCGGCGCGCCGCGCAGCAGCCGCACGAGGATCTGCAGGTCGACCTGCGGCTGGATCCCGCCGCCCGCGCAGCCGAGGACCGCCCGGAACGTGCCGTCGGGCCGCGTCGCGACGACCGGCACGAGCGTGTGCGGCGGGCGGCGCCGCGGCCCGTACTCGGCGGCCGAACCGGGCGCCAGCGTGAACCCCGCGCCGCAGTTGTGGAGGTTGATCCCGGTTCCGGGCTCGAACAGGAGCGAGCCGAGGCCGGTGCCGTTCGACTGCTGCAGCGCGATGGACATGCCCCGGTCGTCCACGGCGCAGACACAGGCGGCGTCGCCGGACTGGACCGTTCCGCGCCGGCGCCAGTGCCGGGCCGGGTCGATGGCGGCGCGGAGCGCGTCGATGCGGTCCGGGCGGAGGAGCGCCGCGGCATCCGCCTCCGCGCGGCCGCCGGAGGCCGCGAGCACGGACTCGGCCAGCAGGTGCGCCCAGCCGGGGTCGGCGGGATCCGACAGGTCGAAACCCGTGGCGACCGCGAGGGCGGCGAGCAGCACGTGGCCCGGCGAGTTCGGCGGGGCCGTCCACACGTCGTGCCCGAACGCGCGGACGCCGAGCGGGCGCTGCCACTCGGCGGCGGGCTCGGCGAGGTCGGACGGCGCGAACAGGCCCCGGCCGATGTGCAGCAGGCCGTCGCCGAACTCGCCCTGGTAGAACCCCGAGCGGCCGTCCGCGACGATGCCCCGCAGGGCGCGGGCGATCCCCGGGCGCTTCACCTGCTCGCCGGGGCGCGCCGGCCACGCGAGCCCGTCGCCGCCCGGGGCGTCCCGACAGGCCGCGACGAGGCCGGGGGTGGCGGTGAAGCCGCGCTCCGCGTGCAGGACGGCCGACTCCAGCACCTCGGCGAGCGGCATCCGGCCGTAGCGGGCGTGCAGTGCGAGCCAGCCGTCCACGCAGCCGGGGACGGTCACCGACCGCACGTCGTGCCGGACGGGCATCCGGCGGCGGCCCTCCGCGCGCAGGGCGGCGGCGTCGGCGCCCGACCCGGCGCGGCCGGAGGCGTTCAGCGCGGCGGGCGGCCCGGGACCGTCCCGTTCTAGCGCGTGGACCAGCGCGAACAGGTCGCCGCCCATCCCGCAGCACTGCGGCGCGACCACCGCCAGCACGGCGTTCGCCGCCACCGCGGCGTCGGCCGCGGACCCGCCGGCCCGCAGGATCGCCAGGCCCGCCGAGGACGCGCGGTGGTCGGCGGTGCAGATCATCGCCCGGTCGGCGGTGCCGGTGATCTCCTGCTGGTCCACCGGCGCGTTCACGTCATCGACGGTAGTTGCCGAAAGCCGCAGATGAAAGGCCTTGTCAGTGCATTTGACAGCCGAACCGGAGTGTTGTGAGGGCGGCCGGGGAGGCCACGGCGGCGGGTGCGCGCCTACAGACCGCGCCGCCGTGGCCCCGTCCCCCCACCCGGCTGTGGACGGCACCGGTTACAGGGGCGGCGGCAGGGCCGCCGCCCCGCCCCCCAGCGAACCGGCGGGAACGCCTCCACAAGGTGCGATGAAGCTTGCCGCGTACCCGTGCGTAGGTTCACGCGTCCGGCGGCACCGTCGCCGAACGGTCGCTTTCCTGCGGCGAGCGGCCCGGCGGCGCCGGTGGAGGGCGCGGACCGCGCGCCGGTACGTTTGGGGCGATCCTTGTGGCGATCATGGGAGGCGCGATGACCGGTTTCTTCGCCGGGCGGACGCTCGACGGCCTCGGCCGCGACCTGCGGTCGGGCGCCGCGACGGCGGCCGGGTTGCTGGCTCGCGCGCTGGAGTCGGTCGACCCGTCCCTCAACGCGTTCGTCATCGTGGACGCCGAGGGCGCGGCGGCCGCCGCCCGCACCGCCGACGAGGAACTCGCCGCCGGACGCGACCGCGGCCCGCTGCACGGCGTCCCCGTAGCGATCAAGGACATCATCGACGTCGCCGGCCTGCCCACCGGGATGGGCTCCGACCACTTCGCCGGGCACATCCCCGAACGCGACGCCGCCTGCGTCGAGAGCCTGCGCGCCGCGGGCGCGGTCATCGTCGGCAAGACCACCACGCACGAGTTCGCCTACGGCGCGAGCGGCGACACCGCCGTGAACGGCCCGTCCCGCAACCCGCACGACCCGTCCCGCATCTCCGGCGGGTCCAGCGGCGGCAGCGCGGTGGCCGTCGCCGCCGGGATGGTCCCGCTCGCCATCGGAACCGACACGGGAGGGTCCGTCCGCATTCCTGCGGCCTTCTGTGGCATCGCCGGGTTCAAGCCCGCCTACGGCGCCGTCCCGACCGAGGGCGTCTTCCCGCTGTCGGTCTCCTTCGACCACGTCGGCGTGCTCGCCGCGACGCCGGCCGACTGCTGGACGGCCTACCAGGTCCTCAAGCGGCCCTCGCCCGGCGATGCCGAGCCCGCGCCGGTGCCCGGTGACATCCGCGTGGCGTGGGTCGAGAGCGGGCCGGTCGAGCGCGATGTGGCGGAGACCGTCCGGCGGCTGGTCCCCGACGCGCTTCCGGTGCGGCTCGACCTGCGGGAACTGCGCCGCATCTTCGCCGCGATCCAGGACAGCGAGGCCTACGAGGTGCACGTCGAACGCGTCGCGGACGCGCCGGAGCTGTACCAGCCGGTCACCCTCGACCGGCTGCGCCGCGCCGGGGAGACGCCCGGCTGGCGGTACGTCCGGGCGTCCCGCGAGCGGGCGCGGTTCGTCGAGGAGGCCGCCGCGCTCCTGCGCCGCCACGACGTGCTCGCGCTGCCGACCGTCCCGATCACCGCGCCGGAGATCGGGCGGCTGGAGTGCGGGCTGGGCCCGGTCCAGCCCGCCCTGCTGAGCCTGACCTGCCCATGGAACGTCCTCGGCCTGCCCGCGCTGAGCGTCCCCGCCGGGACGGTCGGCGGGCTGCCCGTCGGATTGCAGCTGGTCACGGCCGCGGGCCGGGAGGAGCTGCTGTTCGCCCTCGCCGCGGGAACCGCGGCGTGACCCGGCGCCCGAGGCGGGGTCAGGGACGTTCTGAGAGGTGGTCGGTGAGGGCCTCGGTGACCAGCGGCGCCGGGAGCGCGGTGCGCGCAGCGAGGCGGACGACCTGGCGGGCGGCCCCGGACGGTCGGGCCGCGATGGGCGAGCAGGCGGCGCGGAGGGCGGCGAGCCGCTGCTCC
Organism: Actinomadura napierensis; assembly: GCF_039529375.1. Lineage (NCBI taxonomy): Bacteria > Bacillati > Actinomycetota > Actinomycetes > Streptosporangiales > Thermomonosporaceae > Actinomadura > Actinomadura napierensis. The sequence continues at coordinate 10,580 of NZ_BAAAMR010000140.1, read as the reverse complement.
GGCGTGCTGAGGGAACCGCCCGCGCGGGCCGCCGCCGCGTCCACGACCGCGTCCATCAGCGGGATCGTGGCGTCGAGGGCCTGACGGAGTGCGGCGCCGCCCTGCCCGGCCAGGACGCCGGCGGGGTCGCGGCCTTCGGGGAGGCGTGCGAGGTCGAGCGGGCCGGCGACCCGGCTCAGCACGTCCCACGCGCGGACGGCGGCCGACCGTCCGGCCGGGTCGTCGTCCAGGGCGATCAGGACGCCCGTCGCGGCGAGGTCGGCGGCGTCCGCGAGCGCGGCCAGGTGGGCGGCGGTGAGGGACAGCCCGCAGGTCGCGACCGGTGCGAACTCCCGCGGCTCCGCAAGCGCGACGGCGATGGCGTCCAAGGGCCCTTCGACCAGCACGGGACGCGCGCCCGCCGCGAGCTGCTCGCTGGCCTCGTGCAGGCCGTAGAGGAGCTCGCGCTTGTGGAAGAAGTCCGTGTCGGGGCCGTTGAGGTACTTCGGCCCTTCCGCCTCGTCGGCGCGCCGGCCGATGAACCCGGCGACCGTGCCGTCCGGCCGCCGGATCGCGAACATCGCGCGGTCCCGGAACATGTCGTGCAGCCGTCCCGCGCCGCCGCGCCGCGCCAGCCCGGACGCGACGACCGCCTCGTCGCCGTGGCCGAGGGAGCGCAGATGGTCGATGAGGGCGTGCGCGGCGTCCGGCGCGTAGCCGATCTGCCGCCGGCGCTGCACGGGCGGAGGGAACCCGCGCCCGTCCAGGTAAGCGGGTACCCAGCTCGACTTGAGGCGGGACCGGAAGAAGCGGTGCGCGTCCGGCAGGACCCCGCCGGACGGGTCGCACGCGCGGTCGTGGACGCGGCGCGCCGTCCGCAGGATCCGGTCGCCGGCCGCCGGACCCGCCCAGAACGCGTTCACCGGGAAGACCGGCGGGTCCGGATCGAGGCCGAGCCACGACAGGACCAGGTACGCGACCGAGTCCGCCTCCACCCGCCGGACGCCCTCGCCCCCACGGCACAGCTCCCCGGCCAGCCGGCGGACGGCCTCCCCGGACACGCGGGACCGCACGCCGGCGGCGGGAGGCAGCGGGAGCCCCGTCGTCTGGGCGATGTCGAACACCGCGTACGGGCGGCCCGCCCGCGACAGCACGCGGATGCCGGTCTCGCCCCTGCTCACCTGCCGTCCGGCGGCCCGCCAGTCCGCGTAGGAGCGGACGTCGGTCGCGGCGCGCCACTGGGCGCCGATCAGCAGCGTGTTGACGTAGCCGTGGCGCCGCCCGTGCAGGACGGCCCGGTCGAGCCACCACGTCCACGGGCGGGTGCCGTCGCGCAGCAGGGACGTCTCGTGGGCGGCCATGTCGCTCAGCAGCTTGGCCAGGCGGCGCTGGTCGTCCTCCCAGGGGGTCGCGGTCACGGGTCTCCCTCGCCTTCGCGCGGTCGGGCGGGGAAGCCGCTTACGTCATACCCGGTGCGTCACAGGTACAGGCCGAAGAACTCCTCCGGATGCTCCAGCAGCGGCGGCAGGTCCTCGGCGGTGAGGGTGAGCAGGTCCTTCTTCGCGGGCGGCTTCGCCGGCACGGCGTCACCGGACGCGCCGACGGCCACGGACGCGATCCGGTCGGCCTGGTTGGCGACGGCGACGTCCAGCAGGTTGCGCATCAGCCGGCCGTTGCCGAACGACGGGCCGCGCGGCGCTCTGCGCAGCATCGAGCGCAGCACGTCGTCGGTGCCGGGCGCGAGGCGGAACCCGTCGGCCTCGGCGAGCTGCCCGAACACCGTGATCAGCTCGTCGTCGGTGTAGTCGGGGAAGTGGATCTGCTTGGGGAAGCGCGAGTCCAGGCCGGGGTTGGCGGCCAGGAACTCGGCCATCTCCTGCTCGTAGCCGGCGACGATCACCACGAGGTCGTCGCGGTGGTCCTCCATCAGCTTGACCAGCTCGGCGATGGCCTCGTGGCCGTAGTCGCCCTTCAGCGGCGACTGGGTGAGGGTGTACGCCTCGTCGATGAACAGCACGCCGCCGATCGCCCGCTCGACCAGCCGGCGGGTGCGCGGCGCCGTCTGGCCGATGTACTCGCCGACCAGGTGCGCGCGGGACGCCTCGACCAGGTGCCCCGACGACAGCACGCCGAGCTTCTTGTAGATCCGGCCGAGCAGCCGCGCCACCATCGTCTTGCCGGTGCCGGGGTTGCCGGTGAACACCATGTGCCGCGTCGGCGGGGTGATCCGGAGGCCGGACTCGCTGCGCAGCCGGGCTGCGTGCGTGCCCGCGACCAGCAGCGCGATCTCGTGCTTGACGGTCTCCAGGCCGGTGAGGTCGCGCAGCTCGTGCAGCGGGTTCCCGGCCGACTGGGCGGTGTCCAGCGCGGCGGGCACGTCGCCCTTGCGCACGACGAGCTCGGCGCCGTCCCCGGTCCGGGCCCGGACCGCCGCGACGACCTGGTCCGCGAGGTAGGGCGCCAGCCGGGCGTTGCGCAGCGACTGCATCGGCGGCGTCGCGGCCAGCAGCGCCCCCGCCGCCTCGACGGCCTGCCGGGTGGCGCGCACGCCGAGCCGGTCCAGCGCGCGGCGGAACAGCTCCGCGTGGCCCTGCGCGGTGAACGGCCGGGTCCGCGCGATCCGGAACCGGCCGGGCAGGACCGGGTTGACGTCGCGGATCCGCTCGTCGCCGCCCGCGTCGCACAGCACGACCAGGTTCAGCTCGGCGTGGATCGCCAGCAGCCGGTGCAGCTCGTCGGCGATGGCCTCGCCGTTGCCGGGGTCGGCGACGATGCCGTCCAGCCCGTCGATGACCAGCAGCCGGTCGCCGGCGCAGTCGCGGGCGTCGGCGTGCAGCTTGGCGACCGCGTCCGACAGCCGCTGCCCGGCGTACAGGTTGTCGGTGACCCACAGCGGGTCGCGGCCGAGCGCGAGCGCCTTGCCGAGCTCCTGCGCCGCGTCCCGCTTGCCGGTGCCGTCCGGGCCGGCGATCAGCAGCCGGACGGGGTCCTTGCCGCGGGTCAGCTCCTCCAGCGCGGCGGTCAGCTCGGGCTGCTCGACCAGCGTGCTGGCCAGCTCGGCGCGCGTCCCGGACGCCGCCGCGCCCGGCTCGCCGTCCGGGCCGGCCTCCTCGGCTCCGGCGGGCGCCTTGAGGGTCTCGGTGAGCGGGTTGACGACGCGGCGGCGCGGCGCGTACAGCCGGCGCAGGTCGGTCTGGAACTGCCCGACCGGGATCCACTCGGCCTTGGGGAACCACGGGTCGCCGGGCAGGCCCTGCACGATCGCGACGAACCGCATCGCCATGTCGAGCCAGGCGCGGCACGCGTCGGCGGCGCCCGCGACCAGCGCGCGGACCAGCCAGGCGCGGGTGCGCTGCTGCCAGGCGTCGGCCTTGAAGCCGCGGCGCTCGGCGGGGAAGCGCTGCTGCAGGTCGTGGTAGCGGTCCTCGCCGAGGGCGGCGGCCAGCTCCGCCGGGACGTGCTCCATGCTGCCCTGCAGCAGCAGCTGGATCAGGTGCGACTCGACCGACTCGTCGCGCGGCGCGGCCTCGGCCAGGATCGCGTACGCGGCGAGCAGGCCCTCGCAGACCCAGTCGAGGTAGCCGACGGGGCCGAGCAGCTCGGGGACGGCGGCGACGATGTCGTCGCCGGCGTTCGCGTGCCAGTGCTCGCGCAGCTCCATCTTGGGCAGGTTCACGTCGCACTCGGGCGGGTCGGAGTACAGCCGCAGCAGCGCCTTGCGGCGCTCCTCCAGCGGCTCGACGCCCTCCAGCACGCCCAGGCACTCCCGGGCCAGCTCGATCGCCAGCTCCCGGTCGGGCGCCTCGATCAGCCAGTCCACCGGGGGCCGCCACCGGCCGCCCGGCGCGTCCCAGCGGGTCATCCGGGTGCTCAGCGCGCCGGGGTTGGCCAGGTGCCGGTGCAGCAGCCGCTCCGGCAGCTGCGACCACGACCCCGCCTTGATCGCGCCGCCGCCCGGCAGGAACGCCAGGATGCCGAAGATCTCCGCGGTGACCAGCGAGGCGGGCAGCGTCAGCAGCTTGTGCTCGTCGGTGGTGAGGTCCGCGGCGCGGGGGTCGTTCGCCAGCGCGTCGATGCGCGCCGAGATGTCCTCGAACAGCCCGTCCGGGACGCGCCACGGCCCGTGCGCGTAGACGTCGAGCACCGGCTCGTCGGTGAGCAGTAGCTCCAGATGCTCCGGCAGCCGCAACGCGTTCCTCCAAGAGAGATCAAAGCAGGGGTACAGCCTACGTTCAGGCGCGGAGTGCTGGTTTAGCGGTCGGCCGGATCGCCGGTATCGGGTCGGCCACGTTCGGTCACGCCGGACGAGTGGGACGCCGGGCGGGCGTGGCACCGCGTTCAGCGGCGGCGCAGCGACTCCACGGCCAGCCGCGCCGCCGTGCCGATCACCGCGTCGGCCTCCGGCCGCACCGCGACCGGCAGCAGCGACCGGGTGAACACCGCGACCGCGTACCGGCCGCCGTCGGGGTACTCCACCACGCCGACCTCGTTGCGGACGGTCAGCAGCGTCCCGGTCTTCCCGCTGACCAGCACGTCGTCGTAGGGGAAGCCGGACGACAGCCGGTGCGGCCAGACCTGGAGGCCGAACAGCCGGCGCATCGCCGCGCACCCGTCGGGCGGCGCCGCCTCGTCCCGCCAGACCGCGCCGAGCAGCCGGGTCATCTCCCGGGGCGTGCTGCGGCTCGTCCGGGCGGGGTCGAGGGCCCGCAGCCGGGTCATCATGCCGGGCTCGTCCAGCCGCGCCCACACCTCGGGGAACCCGGCGGCGTCCGCGTCGGCCAGCAGGTCGTCGAACAGTTGCCGGCCGCCGCCCGTCACCACCGTCTCCCGCAGGCCCATCGCGTCGGCGGCGGCGTTCACCGCGTCCAGCCCGACCCGGTCCAGCAGGACGTCCGCCGCGGCGTTGTCGCTCACGGTGATCATCAGGCAGGCCAGGTCGCGCAGCGACATCCGGACGTCGTCCAGCAGCGCCGACACGCCGGTCGGGCCGGACGTGCGGTCCCCGGCGGGCAGCGTGACCTGCTCGGTCGGGTCGAGCAGCCCCTCGGCGGCCCGGCGGTGGAACGCCACCAGCAGCGGCACCTTGAACACCGACGCCAGCACCACCGGGTCGTCGGCGCGGACCGCGACCTCCCGCCCGGTGTCGACGTCCGCCGCGTGCAGGAAGCCGGTCACCCCGGCGTCGCGGAACGCCGCCTCGATCCGCGCGGCGGTCTCCCGCGCGGCGGTCTCCCGCGCGGCGCCCTCCCGCGCCGCGGTCTCCCGCGGGGCGCCTCTCTCCCGCGTGCCGGTCATGCCAGGAACCCCGAGGACGGGCGGGCCACGACGCGGCGGGCGGGCGCGCCGTCCAGCGGCGCCATGCCGGCCTCGCGGCGCAGCACCTCGGTCGCGACGGCGGTGAAGTCGGCGATGGCGCGCTCGTGCTCGGCGTCGCGGGTGCGCCGCCACGCGCACGACGTCCGCCACGCCAGCGGCTCGCCGACCAGCGGACGCCACGTCACCCCGGCCGTGTCGTCGGTGCGCGGGACGAGCGCGACGGCCGTCCCGGCGAGGACCAGGCCGAGCGCGAACTGCGGATGGCGCGCCTCGTGCACGGCGGGCGGCGCGTACCCGTGCCGACGGCAGGCGGCCAGCACCTCGTCGTAGGCGCCCGGCGCCTCCTCGCGCGGGAAGACGACCAGGTCGCGGCCACCGAGATCGGCGAGGTGCACCTCCGGGGACGCGGCGAGGCCCGCGTCCTCCGGCAGCAGCACCCCGACCGGCTGGCCGAGCATCGGGCCGAGCCCGAGGCCGCGCGAGTCGCACGGGTGCCGGACGATCCCGGCGTCCAGCGCGCCGTCGGACAGCGCGCGGACCTGCTCGGCCGTGCCCGTCTCGCGCAGGTCGAGCCGCAGGTCGGGGCGGCGGTCCCGGAACGCGGCGATCAGCGCGGCGACGATCGGCCCGCCGAGGTCGCTCGGCAGCCCGGCGCGCACGGTGCCGACCTCGCCGAGCCGGGCCCGTTCGGCGAGGGAGTAGACGCGGTCCACGCGGGTGAGGATGTCACGGGCGTCCTCCAGCAGCAGCCGGCCGGGCGCGGTCAGCTCCACCTTGCGGCTGGAGCGGTCGAACAGCCGCACCCCGAGCTCGCGCTCCAGCCGCTGGATCCGCTGGCTCAGCGGCGGCTGGGCCATGCCGAGCCGCTCCGCCGCGCGCCCGAAGTGCAGTTCCTCGGCCACCGCGACGAAGCAGGTCAGATGCCCGACGACGTTCACGACCAGGGACCATATCAAAACACCTATCACTGCCACCCGGATATCAATCTTGGACATCCGGCCGTTCACCTGGTGTTCTAGGGCATCCGACCGATGCGAGCCCGGAAGAGAGGACACCCGAACATGCGCCGATCCCGCGTGGTCACCGTCGCCGCAGTCGCGGCCGTGGCCGTGCTCGTGGGGGCGGGAGCGGTGTGGTTCCTGCGGGACGGGGAGAGTCCCGGGGACGCCGCGAAACGCTACCTGGCGGCCTGGAGCCGCGGTGACTACACCGCGATGCGCGCCCTGACCACCGATCCGCCCGCCGACTTCACCACCCGGTTCAGCCGGCTGCACGACGACCTCGGCGTCACCGCGCAGCGCTACACCGTCGCGTCCGTCGGCGACGCGAAGGGCGACACCGCCGGCGGCTCCTACACCGCCGCCCTGACGCTCGCCGGGAACCGCACCTGGAACTACGAGGGCGCGCTGCCGCTCACCAAGCACGACGGCAAGTGGCGCGTCTCCTGGTCGCCCGAGGTCCTGTACCCGGGGCTGAAGGAAGGCCAGCGGCTGCGGGCCGCCCGCGCCTGGCCCGCCCGCGCCGACATCAAGGCGGCGGACGGCGGCAGCCTCGCCGGATCGCCGTCCGGGTCCGTCCAGCAGCTCACCGGGCCGCTCGGCCCCGCGACGGCAGACGCCGCAGGCAAGCTCGGCGCCCCGTACCGCAAGGGCGACACGGTCGGAACCGACGGGCTGCAGAAGCAGTACGAGAAGCGGCTCGCGGGCACGCCCGCCCTCGCCGTCCAGATCGTGGACGCGGGCGGCAAGGCGGTGAAGACGCTCAAGCGGTTCGGCGGCGCCGAGGGCGAGCCGCTGACGACCACCCTCGATCCGAAGGTGCAGGCCGCGGCGGGCAAGGCCCTCGGGGCCGCGTCCAAGCCCGCGTCGCTGGTCGCGCTCCGGCCGTCCACCGGCGAGATCCTCGCCGTCGCGAACAAGCCGGGCGGCTACAACCGGGCGCTGATGGGCCGCTACCCGCCGGGCTCGACCTTCAAGGTCGTCACCGCCGCCGCGCTCGTCGCGGGCGGCATGTCGCCGTCCACCAAGGTGCCCTGCCCCGCCACCACCACGGTCGGCGGCCGCTCTTTCCACAACTACCAGCACGAGAACTTCGGGACGATCGCGCTGCGCGAGGCGTTCGCGCACTCCTGCAACACCACGTTCGCGCGCCTCGCCGTGGACAAGCTGGGGGAGAAGCGGCTCGCGCAGGTCGCCGCGCAGTTCGGCTTCAACGCGCCGGTCGTCGCCGGACTGCCCGCCGTCCGCGCCTCGTTCCCGGACAACAAGGACGACACCGCGTTCGCCGCAGCCGCCTTCGGGCAAGGCGAGGTGCTGACCAGCCCGCTGAACATGGCCTCGGTCGCCGCAGCGGCGGCGAGCGGCGTGTGGCGCTCGCCCCGGCTCGTCGACGCGTCGCTGGCCGGGCAGGCCGTGGACGCGGGCGGGCGCAAGCCCGAGCCCCCGCACAAGCTGGAGCCCGCGGTGAAGTCGGCGCTGCACTCGCTGATGCCCGCCGTCGTCAGCGAGGGCACCGCGTCCGGGGTGGACTTCCCGTCCGGCACGGCCGGCAAGACCGGGACCGCCGAGTACGGGTCCGGGACGAACCCGCCGACCCACGCCTGGTTCATCGGCTACCGGGGCGACCTGGCCTTCGCCGTGATCGTCGAGGGCGGCGGCACCGGCGCCGAGGCGGCGGCGCCCATCGCCGCGAACTTCCTCAACTCCCTCTGACCGGCCGTGCTCCCGGCGCGCCGTTCCGCTCGTGTGCGGAGCGGCGCGCCGCCGGGACCCGGCCGGCCGTCAGAGCCAGTCGCGGTACTTGAAGACGGCGTAGAGGCCGACGCTGCACACCACGATGATCACCGAGCTGACGATGAACCCCGAATGCGCGGAGAATCCCGGATACGGGACGTTCTGCCCGTAGAACCCGGTGACCGCCGTCGGCACCGCGATGATCGCCGCCCAGCTGGTGACCTTCTTCATCACCTCGTTCATCCGGTTGCCCTGCAGCGCGATCCGGGTGTCCAGCAGGTTCGCGACGAGGTCGCGCAGGCTGTCGGTCCACTCGCCGACCCTCAGCGTGTGGTCGTAGACGTCCTGCAGATAGGGCGCGAGCGCGGGGGCGACCATCCGCAGGTCCCGGCGGAGCAGCGTGTTCACCACCTCGCGCATCGGCAGCGCGACCCGGCGCAGCGCCACCAGGTTCTTGCGCAGCCGGAAGCTGCGGCGCTGGATCTCGCGCACCGGGAACGACTCGTCGAAGATCATCGACTCGACCTCGTCGGCCTCGTCGTCCAGCGCCTGCACCGCCTCCAGCTGCAGGTCGACGACCATGTCGAGCAGCCCGTACAGCAGGTAGCCCGCGCCGGTCTCCCCGATGTCCACGCCGGGGCTCCCGTCCCACCGCCTGACCAGCGCGTCCATGTCGAAGCCGGGGCCCTGCCGCACGGTGACCAGCGCCCGGTCGGCGAGGAACGCCGACACCTCGTGCAGGTCGAGTTCGCCGTCCCGCACCCGCGGGACGTAGACGTTCAGGAACGCGTAGCGCTCGTAGCGGTCGATCTTCGCGCGCTCGTGCCGGGACACCGCGTCCTCGACCGCGACCGGGTCCAACCCCAGCTCGTCGCTGATCACCTGGAAGTCGGCGCGCTGCGGCGCGCACAGGTCGACCCAGACCACCGTGTCGTCCTGGTCGAGGTAGTCGCTGACCTCGGCGACCGGGAAGTCGTGCGCCTCCAGCTTCCCGCCGCGCCAGACCCGCGTGCGGGGCGGGGGGATCTCGGCCGGGCCGGCCGGGCCCGGCTCGGAGCCGGTTTCGGAGGGATGTGCCATGCGCCCCCTTATACCCCTGCCCCGGGGAGATCACGGAGTGTCCGGGAGATCACGGCGGCAGGGGAGCGCGCGGCGGCGCCGACGAACCGCGCACCACCAGCCGCCCGGGCAGCACCCGGGGCGCCGGACGGCCGCCGTCCAGCAGTTCCAGCAGCGCGGTCATGCCCTGCGCGCCCATCTCCTCGGCCGGCAGCCGGACGGTCGTCAGCTCCGGCTCCAGCGCGGTCGCCAGCAGCACGTCGTCGAACCCGGTGACCGACACCTCGCCTGGCACGTCCAGCCCGAGCGCCCGCGCCGCCTTGTAGGCGCCCGCCGCGATCAGGTCGTCGTCGCAGACCAGCGCGGTCGGCGGGTCGGGCCGCGCGAGCAGCCGGTGCGCCGCGTCCCGCGCCGAGGCGACGTCGATCGCGCACGCCGCCCGGGCCAGGGCGCCGCCGGGCAGCGCCGCGACCGCGGCGGAGAGCGTCTCCGCGCGCGCCCGGAACGTCCACTGGTCGACGCCCGCCGCGACATGCCCGATGCGGCGGTGGCCGAGCCCCGTCAGATGGTCGGCGATCGCGCGCATCCCGTCCGCGACCCCGAAGTCGACGGTCGGGACGTCGGCGTGCGGGCCGCTGTCGAGCAGCACGGCGGGCGTCCCCTGGAACCGCTCCAGCGCGGCGGCCGGCATCGAGGACGCCAGCACGCCGTCGATCGCCTCGTGCGGCGCCGGGAACGGGCTCTCGGCCGGGCCGTCCGCGTCGTCCGGCCAGGTGGACACCACGACGCCGAGCCCGTGCCGCGCGGCGACCCGCGCCGCGCCGGTGTAGACGGGGCCGAAGAACGGCGCGGACAGCGTCGGCACCATCAGCAGGACGGTCCGGGTGGTGCCGAGCCGCAGGTTCCGCGCGGCCGGGTTGGGCCGGTAGCCGAGCCGCTCGGCGGCGACCCGCACGCTGCGCGCGGTGGCGGGGGAGACCCGGCCGCTCCACTTGCCGCCGAGCACCAGCGACACCGTGGACTGCGAGACCCCGGCCTCCTGCGCGACGTCCTTACTGGTGGGACGGCCGGCCAGCGGCACCTCGGCCTCCCTCGCGGACATCGGGCACGGAAAACAGACTAGAGCCGGACCCCGGTGAAGTGGTACGTATGACCCACGGGGTAATACGTATGACTGACGCGACGGGGACACGGGATGCGGGGCTACGTCGACTTCCTGCGCCGGCCGCACGCGGCGCGCCTGCTCGCCGGCACGCTGCTCGGCCGGCTGCCCAACGGCATGGGCGCGCTCGCCGTCGTGCTGCACGTGCGCGCCGACGGCGGCGGCTACCCGCTCGCCGGCACCCTCGCCGCCGTCCTCGGCCTGGCGATGGCCGCCGGCCAGCCCGTCCTCGGCCGCGCGATGGACCGCTACGGCCAGCCGCGCGTCCTGCTGCCCGCCGCCGCGCTCGTCGCCGCCGGGTTCGCGCTGCTCGCGGGCGGGGGGGGGCGCGC
>NZ_BAAAMR010000139.1:0-22783 GCF_039529375.1 Actinomadura napierensis | reverse complement strand
CTTCGGCGGCGGCTCGGGCGCGGGCGGCGGCGGCTCGGCGCAGCCCGGCGCGCCCGGCCCGACGTTCACGTGGACCTCCCCGTCGATGCACACGCTGACCCCGCCGCCGCCCTCGCCGGTGACCGTCACCGAGGACGACGGGTCGGGCACCGGGTCGGCGGACGCGCACGGCGGCAGCGCGAGCGTCCCGGCCAGCGCACCGGAGATCGCGGCGGGCAGCAGCGGCAGGCGGCGCACGCTCAGCCACCCCCGGCGATGCGCCGCAGCTCCGCCGCGGCGCCGGTGAAGGCGTCCGGGTGGACGGCGAGCCCGCCCCGGAACACGTGCGCGATGTCGAAGACCAGGTAGATGCCGGCGGCCAGGAGCGCGGCCATGAGCCCGAGCGGGATCAGCGTCATCCCGCGGGGGCGGGCGCCGGCGAACAGGGGCAGCAGCATGACCACGATCCCGGTGAGGACGGTGACGACCAGCAGCCCGAGGGGCGGGGTGGTCTTGGCGTCCATGGCCCGCTGGTGGCGCGCCGCGGAGATCTCGGTGAGGTGGTCCAGGACGCTGCCCTGGGCGTTCTGGAGCTCGTCGGTGGACGCCTTCACCGCCATCACCTCGCGGCGCAGCCCGTCGAGCTTCGCCCATCCGGTGGCGCTGAGCCGGCCGTGGTCGCGCATCAGCCGCCATTCGGGGCCGCTGACCAGCTCGACGTAGTCGCGCAGCCCGGCCTGGACGCGCTGGGCGTCGGCGGGGGGCAGCCGGGAGGCGGACCAGTACGCCTCGACGACCGCCTGGCTCTCGGCGTAGGTGTTGGACCGCGCGGAGTCGGCCGAGGTCCACGGCACCACGATCGCGATGGCGAACGCGAGCAGGAACAGCGCCGACAGCATCGCGCCGGTGTGCGCGGCGGTGGGGCCGTCGGGGTCGGGGTCGTCCACGCCGTGCCGCCCCCGCCGCACCAGCCGGCTTGCGAGGATCACCACGATGACGGCGCACAACGCGGCCGCAATATAAATGATCATGCCCCTCCCGGGGGGATCGGCCACTCCGCGGGCGGGGCCTGCTCCCCGCCGGCGGGCGACTGTCGGTGATTCTAAGTTCACCAAGCGTGTCCATGTCGTGGTTTCGCCTTGGTCGTCACCTGGAGGTGACCCGGCCGTCCGGGGCGGGAAGCAAAGGCTGGCCCACGGCACGGTTTCGCGCGGCCGGGGGAGCGGGGGCCGTCGGCGGGGAAGGACTGCAGGGGGAGCCGGGCGTGCGCCCGCGACGGCGGGGAAGTGCTGTTGGTTCTTGCGATTCATGGTGGTGATGCCGGAAGATCTCCGGTAGAGAACTCATATAGAAGGACGATTGTCGGCAACCGGCCTGAAAGGGGCGGCAGCGTGAGGGGAGACGGCAATGGCGCCGCAGGGAAAGCTGGACCTCGACCCGCAGGTGGTGGACACCGCCCGGCGGCTCGCCGCCCGGGCCGCCGAACCGATCATCCGGATGGCCCGCTCCCACACCACCGTCTCGGTTGAGCGGGCGCTGCTGCGGCTGGCCGGCCTGGCCGGCGCCGACGACGAGGGCCGTCCGTGGGCCAACCACCTCGCCGACGCCGTCCGCGACCAGGTCGGCCTCGAGCACGGCTTGGCGCTGCCGGTGTGGGACGCCCTGCTGACCGGGCCGCACCGCTCCCTGCGCGACCTCGCCGAGGCCACCGCCCGGGGCCGGGTGTCGTTCCGGCTGCCCGCAGGCACCGACGCCGCGCACGCCCGCGAGGCCGCGACCGCCGCCGCGCGCGGCGGCCTGGACCTGATCGGCCGCCGCCGCGCCGAACGCGACGCGCTGCTGGCCGAACTGCCGACCCCCGACGCGGCCGGCCCGCCGCGCCCGCTCGTCTACCTCATCGTCGCCACCGGCGACATCTACGAGGACATCCCGCAGGCCCAGGCCGCCGCCCGCGAGGGCGCCGACGTCGTCGCGGTGATCCGCTCCACCGGCCAGTCGCTGCTGGACTTCGTCCCCGAGGGTGCCACCCGCGAGGGCTACGCCGGCACCTACGCCACCCAGGAGAACTTCCGGCTGATGCGCGCGGCGCTGGACGACGTCTCCCGCGAACTCGGCCGCTACGTCCGGCTGACCAACTACGCCTCCGGGCTGTGCATGCCGGAGATCGCCACGCTCGCCGGGCTGGAGCGCCTGGACATGATGCTGAACGACTGCATGTACGGCATCATCTTCCGCGACATCAACCCCCGCCGCACCTTCATCGACCAGCGCTTCTCCCGGCAGATCCACGCCCGCGCCGGCATCGTGATCAACACCGGCGAGGACAACTACCTCACCACCGCCGACGCGGTCGACGCCGCGCACACCGTGATCGTCAGCCAGCTGCTCAACGAGCGGTTCGGCCACGAGGCGGGCCTTTCGGACGCCCAGCTCGGCCTCGGCCACGCCTTCGAGATCGACCCGGCGGTCCCCGAGTCGTTCCGGCTGGAGCTCGCGCACGCCCAGCTCGTCCGCGAGCTGTTCCCCGGCGCGCCGCTGAAGTACATGCCGCCCACCAAGCACATGACCGGCAACATCTTCGCCGGCTACCTGCTGGACGCGTTCTTCAACCTCGCCGGGGTGCTGACCGGGCAGTCGATCATCCTGATCGGGATGATGACCGAGGGGATCCACACGCCCTGGCTGTCGGACCGCGACCTGGCGCTGGAGAACGTCCGCTACGTCCGCGACGCCTGCGGCGCCCTCGCCGAGGACTTCATGCCCAGGCCCGACGGGATGATCGTCCAGCGGGCGAAGCAGGTGCTGTCGGAGTCGGTGGAGCTGCTGGAGCGGATCGAGGACGACGGGCTGCTCACCGCCATCGCCGAGGGCACCTTCGGCGTCACCCGCCGCCCGCCCGACGGCGGCAAGGGCCTGGACGGCGTCGTCGAACGCGCCGACGGGTACTTCAACCCCGCCATCGACGTCCTCGACACCGAGGACCCGCACGCCCACCGCGCCACGGCCGACGCCGCCCAGGAGGTGCCCGCATGACCGTCGAGACGACCGGAGGGACGCAGGCCCCGGCCGAGCCCGCCGACACCCGCCAGGTGATCCGGCCCTACGGCGACACCACCGGCGACGGCATGGTCCAGATGTCGTTCACGCTTCCCGTCCCGGCCGGCAAGCGCGCCGACGCCGCCGCGCTGCAGCTGGCCGGGAAGATGGGCCTTGACCCCGCCAGCGTGGTGCACGCCAAGCCGATGGGCCCCGACTTCACCTTCTTCATCGTCTACGGCAGGGTCGGGCACCTCATCGACTACGCCTCCATCCCCGTCCCCGAGGAGCGGGCCTACCCGCTGCTGTCCTCGCAGGAGGTCAACCTCGCCATCCGGGGCGCGCTGAACCGGCGGCTCGTCGTCGTCGGCGCCTGCATCGGCACCGACGCCCACACCGTCGGCATCGACGCGATCCTCAACGTCAAGGGCTTCGCGGGGGAGAAGGGCCTGGAGTACTACCGGGAGATCCAGGTGGTGAACATGGGCGCCCAGGTCACGGTCGAGGAACTCGTCGAACGCGCCAAGGTCGAGGACGCCGACGCCGTCCTGGTCTCCCAGGTCGTCACCCAGAAGAACGCGCACCTGCACAACACCAAGCAGATGGCCGCCGCGTTCCACGCCGAGTACCCCACCGCCGTGGCCGCCGGTATGGGACGGCCGCTGCTGGTGGTCGGCGGGCCGCGCTTCGACACCGTCAGCGAGGAGGACCTCGGCGTCGACCGGATCTTCGGCAAGGGCACCACCCCCGCAGAGGTCGCCAGCTATCTCGTCCACGCCCTGCTTCCGGGCACCGCCGTGCAGGAGGCGCGGGAGGCGGACGACGACGAACGAGAGGACGAGCGATGAGCGACCCCCGCGAGGGCCTGACCGTCACCCACCGCCGCTACGTGCCCTACGCCCACGCCCACTACGCCGGCGACCTGGTCGACGGCGCCTACATGCTCGGCCTGTTCGGCGACGTCGCCACGGAGGTGTGCATCCGCACCGACGGCGACGAGGGCCTGTTCGCCTCCTACTCCGACGTGCAGTTCCGCGCGCCCGTCCGGGCCGGGGACGTGCTGGAGGCCACCGCCGTCGTCACCCGGGTCGGCACCCGCAGCCGCACCCTGGACTTCGAGGCGCGGGTGGTGTGCCGGGGCCGTCCCGACAAGGGCGAGTCGTCCGCCGAGGTACTGGCCGAGCCGATCGTCGCGGTCACCGCCACCGGCACCGTCGTGGTCCCCGCGCCCGGCGAGTGATCATCCGGCGGGTGCCGGGACGGAATTGACGCCCACCCGCGATCATGGGGCTGAGCTGGGAGAACGAAGAGTCGCCGCAGAACATGCGGCGGTTGACAAGGGCCGCTAAGCCGGTAGTTTTGCTGCAGTCCAGCACGGGACTCACCGATCGGCCGCCCGGGTCGCCACCGGGCACCGCGCCGCGGCGGGACGAGAGCGGGCCACACCGGTGGCCGACGCCGTGCCGTCCGAGCCAGTGCGGTGGTCCGGGCCGGTGTCCGGGCGGAGCCGCCCGATCGCGCGGGGGGTTGGACCCGGGAAGGGCCCGGACATCCAGTAGAAAACGGAGACCCGCTCTCACCGCCTGTGGGACGGCTCCGGCCCGACGGATGTCACGGGCCCTCTTCCGCGTCCGCCCGCCCTCTCCGCCCGGCCTTTCCGCCCTCCTGTCACCGCCTCCGCGCGGCGTCCGCGCGGGTCACCGGCACGTGGCGTTGCCGCAGAAGCGGGCATACCGTGACCGGTACGTGGTCGCCGCGGGCACGGCGTGCCGGTAGCGTTCCCGCGAACGGATCGAGCGAACGAGGGGTGGACGTGGCCCAGGAGACCCTCCCGGACCGGCCGCCGGCCAGCGGACCCGCGGCCCCGGACGGCGGCCCCGGCGCGGCGGGGCGTCCCGGCCGCGCCGCGCGGCTGGGACGGCGGCTGCGCCGCTTCCTGCGGACCGGCGGCCGCGCCGGATGGCCCCGCACCGTCGTCGTGATCGCCGCGGGCCTGGCGCTGTGCCTGGCCTTCCCGCCGTTCGACCTCACCCCGCTGGCGTTCCCCGCCGTCGCCGCGCTCACCCTCGCGGTGCGCGGGCAGGCCGCCCGCACCGGCGCCTGGCTGGGCTTCCTCGCCGGCGCCGCGTTCTTCCTGCCCGCCCTCGACGGGCTGATCCCGGTCGGCCCGGACGCCTGGGCCGTGCTGAGCCTGGTCGAGGCGCTGTACTTCGTCCCCATGGGCGCCGCGATCGCGCTCGTCACCCGGCTGCCCGGCTGGCCGCTGTGGACGGCCGGGCTGTGGGTCGGCCAGGAGGCGCTGCGGGGCCGCGTGCCGTTCGGCGGGTTCCCGTGGGCGCGGCTGGCCTTCAGCCAGACCGACACCCCGCTGACCCCGTACGCCTCGCTCGGCGGGGCGCCCCTGGTCACCTTCCTGACCGCGCTGATCGGCGGGCTGCTCGCCTTCGCCGCCCTGGCCGCCTGGCGGCTCCGCCCGTCCCGCCGGGGTGCCGCGGACGGTGCTGACGGCACGCGGCCGGAAACGGCCGGACGCGGCGACCACGAGCCCACCGGTGAGGAACCGGCCCGCGCGCCGGGCGCCCCCGGCCGGCGCCGCGCCGCCGTCTCCGCCGCGATCGCCCTCGCGGTGGCCGGCGCGGTCACCGGCGCGGGCGCGCTCATCCCGACCCCCTCGGACGGCCCGCGGGTCACCGTCGCCGTCATCCAGGGCAACGTGCCGCGCCTCGGCCTGGACTTCCTCGGCCAGCGCA
The DNA here is from genome assembly GCF_039529375.1 of Actinomadura napierensis. Taxonomy (NCBI): domain Bacteria; kingdom Bacillati; phylum Actinomycetota; class Actinomycetes; order Streptosporangiales; family Thermomonosporaceae; genus Actinomadura; species Actinomadura napierensis. Next base: position 17,018 of record NZ_BAAAMR010000139.1, on the reverse strand, counting down.
AGGCCGTCCTGAACAACCACGTCAAGGCCACCCACGAGCTGGCCGCCGAGATCCGCGCCCGGAAGGTCGCCAGGCCGCAGCTGGTGGTGTGGCCGGAGAACTCCAGCGACCTGGACCCCTACACCGAGCCCGACGCCTACCGGGCCATCGACGGCGCCGTGAAGGACGTCGGCGTCCCGGTCCTGGTCGGCGCCCTCACCGACACCCCCGACCGCAAGAAGGTCGAGAACCGCGGGATCGTCTGGGACCCGGTGACCGGCCCCGGCGACTACTACGTCAAGCGGCACCCCGTGCCGTTCGGCGAGTACCTGCCGTTCCGCGATGTCCTCACCAAGATCATCAAGCGGTTCGAGCTGATCCCCCGGGACTTCGCCAAGGGCACCCGGTCGGGGGTCATGCGGCTCGGCCCCGTCGACATCGGCGACGTGATCTGCTTCGAGGTCGCCTACGACAAGGAGGTCCGCGACGTCGCCCGCGGCCGGATCCTCGTCGTGCAGACCAACAACGCCACCTACGGCCGCACCAGCCTGCCGCCGCAGCAGATCGCCATGTCGAGGCTGCGCGCGGTAGAACATGGCCGTACGATCTTGGTTGCCGCGACGAGCGGGATCAGCGCGATCGTCGCCCCGGACGGCCGGATGATCGACCGGTCCAGGGAGTTCGTGCCCGACATCCAGGTCGCGAGCGTCCCCGAGCGCTCCGAGCGCACCCTGGCGGACCGGCTCGGCGAGTGGCCGGAATGGGTGCTGGTCGTGCTGGGCATCGGTGCGCTGTGCGCCGCGGCATGGACGACGGTCAGCAAGAACGAGGAGAATTGACACCGATGGAGATCCCAGCCGAGCTCGGCAGGGTGCTCGTGATCATCCCGACCTACAACGAGCGGGAGAACATCGAGCGCATCACCGGCCGGGTGCGCAAGGCCGTCCCGTCGGTGGACGTGCTGGTCGTGGACGACGCCAGCCCGGACGGCACCGGCGAGGTCGCCGACGCCATGGCCGCCGCCGACGAGCAGGTCAAGGTCCTGCACCGCACCGGCAAGGAGGGCCTCGGCCCCGCCTACATCGCCGGATTCCGGTGGGCCGCCGACAACGGCTACGACGTCATGGTCGAGATGGACGCCGACGGCTCCCACCAGCCCGAGGAGCTGCCCCGGCTGCTGGCCGCGCTCGAGGACGCCGACCTGGTGATCGGCGCCCGCTGGGTGCCCGGCGGCAAGGTCGAGAACTGGCCCAAGCGCCGCGAGGCGCTCTCGCGCGGCGCCAACACCTACGCCCGGCTGATGCTGCGCATCCCGCTGCACGACGCCACCGGCGGGTACCGCGCCTTCCGCGCCGCCACGCTGGACAAGATCGGGCTGGAGGGGGTCGACTCGCGCGGCTACTGCTTCCAGATCGACCTGGCGCTGCGCGCCCTCCGCAAGGGGCTGCGCGTCGTCGAGGTGCCGATCACCTTCGTCGAGCGCGTGCACGGCACCAGCAAGATGAGCCGGGACGTGATGATGGAGGCGGCGCTGCGCATCACCCAGTGGGGGGTGGCCGGGCGCGCCGGGGGGAAACGTTCGGGGCCGCCGCGGCGTTGACACGGGTACAGGCATTCCGCGACCCGAAAATGGAGCCATGCTGCCGCTAGCACTGGTCCTGGCGTTCCTGCTGACGCCCGTCCTGGAGATCTACCTGCTCGTCCAGGTCGGCGAGGCGATCGGCGCCTGGCCGACGGTCGGGCTGCTGGTCGCCGAGACGCTGCTGGGCGGCTGGATCGTCCGCCGCGAGGGCCGGCGCGCCTGGCGGAGCCTGCAGGAGACCGTGCGGCGCGGCGCCGTGCCCGACCGGGAGCTCGGCGACGCCGCGCTGGTCATGGCCGGCGGCGTGCTGCTGCTGATCCCGGGCCTCATCACCGACGTGCTGGGGCTGGCGTTCGTGCTGCCCTTCACCCGGCCGCTCGTCCGCCGCGTCGCGTCCCGGTACGCCGCCCGGCGGATGCGGATCGCCGGCGACCGCGCCTCGATGACCTTCCCGCCCGGCGCCGCGGGCCCCGGCCCGGCCGGGTTCGGGCCGCTCGGCCCGTTCGGGCCCGCCGCGGACGACCGCGACCCCGGCACGCCGCGCGGCCCCGTCGTCCGCGGCGAGGTCGTCGAAGAGGACGATCACCCCTCCCGCACCTGACGGGGGAGCGCGGCGCCCGGCATTCGATCTCCACGTCGGCGTCCGAAAACGTCATCGGACATGGGAAAGGACCGCACCTTACGGTGCGGGCCTTCCGCCGATCTCAGTCGATCATGCCGATCTCCTCCTGCGCCCCGCACGCAGGATCTCGAGCCGTTCGGCGAGGACCTCCTCGAGGTCCTCCACCGTTCTGCGCTCCATGAGCATGTCCCAGTGGGTGCGCGGCGGCTTGCCCTTCTTGGTTTGGGGCAGCTCCCCGTCGACCCGCAGGGCCGTGGCGCCGCAGCTGCGGCATTCCCAGGTCATCGGCACCTCGGCCTCGGCTGCGAGCGTCACGGTGAACCGGTGGCCCTTCGTACAGGTGTAGTCCACCTCTTGCCGTGGGGCCAGATCGGTGTTGCGATCGTTCTCGTAGCTCGTCGCTCCGAGTCGGGTGCCGCGAAGTGCGCGCTCGGCCATCGTCAAGTGCCTCCCAGACGGCTTGCGGTCCTGCTCTGACCAACGCTGGACACCATCACAAGATTCCCGGATCATGCCGCGCCCAACCCTGCTCTTTGCGGCCGTACCGGGCCGGGCCCGCCGATCGTCCGCCGGGCGCCTACCCGCGGCGCGTCAGGACCTCGTCGATCAGCCCGTACTCCTTGGCCTGCGTGGCGGTGAAGTGGCGTTCGCGGTCCAGGTCCCGCCGGACGGTCTCGGGGCTGCGCCCGGTCGCCTCCGCCAGGATCGCCTCGGTCCGCTCGCGCATCCGCAGCACCTCCCGCGCCTGGATCTCCAGGTCGCTGGAGTTCCCGCGGGACGCCTCGACCGCCGGTTCGTGCAGCAGGATCCGCGCGTTGGCCAGCGCCGCCCGCCGGCCCCGCGCCCCCGCCGCCAGCAGCACCGCCGCGGCTGGCCCGGCCTGCCCGACGCAGGTTGTCTCGATCTCCGGCCGGATGTAGCGCATCGTGTCGCAGATCGCCATCATCGCCGTCAGCGACCCGCCCGGAGAGTTGAGGTACAGCGCGATCGGCCGGTCGGGGTCCATCCCCTCCAGCGCCAGCAGCTGCGCGGTGACGTCGTTGGCGGTGGTGTCGTCGACCGGGGCGCCGAGGAACACGATGCGGTCCTCGAACAGCTTGTTGTACGGGGTGGTCTCCTTGACCCCGTAGCTCGTCCGCTCGACGAACGAGGGGACCGGGTGGTGTTCCTCGGCGTGCGTCACGACCCGACCCGGTCGGTGCTGTCGATGACGTGGTCGACGAACCCGTACTCGCGGGCCTGCTCGGCGGTGAACCAGCGGTCCCGGTCGCCGTCGGCCTCGATCTTCTCCAGCGGCTGCCCGGTGTGGAACGCGGTCCGCTCGGCCAGCGTCCGCTTCAGGTACAGCGACTGCTCGGCCTGGATCCTGATGTCGGACGCGGTGCCGCCGATCCCGCCGTGCGGCTGGTGCATCATCACCCGCGCGTGCCGCAGCGCGTACCGCTTGCCGGCCGTCCCCGCGCACAGCAGCGTCTGGCCCATCGAGGCGGCCATCCCCATCGCCACCGTCGAGATGTCGTTCGGGACGAACTGCATCATGTCGTAGATCGCCATCCCGGCGTCGACCACGCCGCCGGGGGAGTTGACGTAGATGGTGATGTCGCGCCGCGCGTCGTGCGCGGCGAGCAGCAGCAGCTGCGCGTTGACCCGGTTGGCGACCTGGTCGTCGATCTCGGTGCCGAGGAACACGATCCGCTGCGCCAGCAGCCGCTCGAACAGCTGCGCCTCCGCGAACGGCGGTGCCTCGGCCAGCTTCGCCATCGTCCGCGGTGCGAAGGTCTCCGGCCGCCGCGCCGAGCGGTCCTCCTCCGGTCGGTCGAACATGCGCCCTCCTCTTGATCAGTACAGAACGTACGTTCTGTACGTCTGGAACCTACACTCGCTGGGCAGGGAGGGGCCAGAGGAGTTCGCTATACGATGAACAGCGTGGAGAAGCCGGTGACGGAGGCACGCAAGGAGTTCGCCGACCTGGTGAACCGGGTCGCCTACACGGGGGAGCGCGTGGCGCTGACCCGGCGTGGGAAGGTGATGGCCGCCCTCGTGTCGGCGGAGGACCTGGAACTGCTGGAGAGCCTGCGCGCCGGGCGCCTGGACCTCACCCAGACCGGCCAGGCCGCGGCGCAGCAGCCCGAGCGCCCGCAGCACGCGCCGCTGCGCATCGCGGCGGAGTACCGTCCGGGCGGCCCGCCGCGCCCGCCGGGCTTCGGCCGCTGACACCGCCTCCCGGCAGGCCGTACGGTCAGGAGGCCGAGGCGGACCGGGGCCACAGGTCGCGGGACGCCATCACGTGGCGCAGCGCGACCAGGTCGTCGGTCATGATGCCGTCGATGCCGATGTCGAGGAGCCGGTTCATCGCGGCGGGATCGTTGACGGTCCAGGCGTGGACCTTCAGGCCGAGGCGGTGGGCCTCGGAGATGAACGCCTCGGTGACGAACGGGACGGGCCCGAGGCCGTAGGGCACCTGCGCGCACGCTACGCCGGTCGCGGCCAGCCGGACGAGCTTGGCGGTCGGGCCGCCGTAGGACTTGGCGCGCAGCGCCATCAGCCCCCGCGGGCCGAGCGCCATGCACACGTCCTCGCCGGTGAACAGGGGGAGGCGGGCGCGCATCTGCGCGAGCCGGCGCGTGGAGAACGAGGTGATGCACACCCGGTCCCACGCCCGGGTGCGGTGCAGGACCTCGGCGAGCGGGCCGATGACGGGCGCGTCCTTGAGGTCGACGTTGACCCGCGCGTCCGGCCAGGCCGACAGGATCTCCTCCAGGCGGGGGATGGGCTCGGCGCCGCGGATGCGGGCCTTGGCGACCTCGGCGTAGGGCATCCGCGCGATCGCCCCCGTCCGGTCGGTCACCCGGTCGAGCGTGCGGTCGTGGAAGGCGACGACGACGCCGTCGGCGGTGGCGTGGGCGTCGGTCTCCAGGTAGCGGTAGCCGAGGTCGATGGCGCGCTGGAAGGCGGACATCGAGTTCTCCGGCCGGCCGCTCGCGCCGCCGCGGTGGGCGAACGGGATCGGGCCCGGATGATCGAGGAAGGCGTACGAGCGGGGCACCCGTCCGATTATGGCCGACGCCCGCGCCCGGCCTTACCTTACTGTGTAAAGGCGCCGGGCTGATAGTGCAACTGCTAGCGTCGTCTCCTCACACGATCAGCAGGAGGAGCAGGTCCCATGGCCGACGTGAACGAGTACCGGGCGACGTTCGAGCTGGTGGACGTGGACGGCGACGGGTACATCTCCACGGCCGAGCTGAAGAACCTGATGTCCAAGCTCGGCCGGGACGTCACCGAGACGCGGGCCGTGGAGGTCGTCGTGGCGGCCGACGTCAACCGCGACGGGAAGATCTCCCTGGAGGAGTTCGCCGCCCTGATGGAGCAGACCGCCTGACCGGCGTCAGGCGCAGGCCCCGGGCCGCGCGGACGGCAGGCAGACGCCGATCGCCTGCGCCAGCTCCTCGGCATGGGTCAGCTGGGGATGGTGGCCCGCGCCGTCGATCACGGTCACCGTCGCGCGCTCACCGAGCGAGTCGACCAGCGCCCTCCCGTCGCCGGTGAGGGGATCCTCCGCGCCGGTGATGACGTGCACGTCGCCCGTGTACCGCTGCAGGCCGCGCCGCAACTCCGCGCGCCACCGCCCGCTGCCGGCGGCGGCCAGGAACCCCGCAGTGCGGGCGGCGACGTGACCCCGGTGCAGATCCTCAGCGCAGGACGCGAGCGCCTCGGCCCGCTCACCGGATCCGGTGAGCCGGTGCGCGAGGGCCTCGGGGCGCACGCGCCGCAGGTAGAGACGGGTGAGCAGGGGCAACCGGTTGGCGAAGCCGAGGCGGGGCTGAAGGAAGAACGGCGCCACCAGCGTCAGCCCGGTGATCCGATCCGGACGCCTCAGGGCCGCCTCCAGGGCGGCGGCCGCGCCGAGGGAATGGCCGACCAGATGCACGGAGCCGGCGTCCCCGACCAGCGCGTCCAGCCAGTCCGCGAGATCGCGCGGGCGGCCGGCGCTCATGCCCAGGCCGGGCAGGTCCACGGCCCGCGCGTGCCCGAGGTCCGCGACGACCGCGGCCCACGTGTCGGCGTTGACCGGGAGGCCGGGCAGCACAACGGTCGGCGCGCCCGGTTCGCCGAGTTCGAACGTCCGGACGCCGGCATACCGGGTGAACCGCCGCGCCGGTCCCCGCGCGGGCGCGGCGCCGAACCGGTGCGCTGCCAGGTGGTCGGCCCACCGCAGGATCGAGCCGGTCGTGTCGGGGGCCTTCAGCCCGTGCCGTTCGGCGAGCGTGCGGGCCGGGTCCGTCGGGTAGCGGTCGGACGACAGGAAGCTCAGTGTCTCCCGGTCGGCCTTGGTGAGGGCGGCCGGCAGGCGCCGGACCACTGGCACCGGTATCCGCATCCTCGGGACCCGCACCTGGTAGTGCCGGCCCACGAGCGAGAGCAGGTCGGGCAGCGGGGGAGTGCGGTCGTCCAGGACCCAGAAGGATCTGCCGGCGGTGTCCGGGTCGTCCGGCAGCAGCGTCATGAAGCGCGCCAGATAGTCGATGGGGATCACCGGGACGAACGTGCGCGCGTTTCCGGGCAGCGCCGCGACCGAGCCGCGCCAGATCTCCGCGATGCTCGCGGCGAGGCCGATCTGCTGGTCCGACTCGCCGCTCGTGCTGTCACCGATCACGCTGGACGGATTGACGATGGACCACGGCACGCCCAAGCGACCGGCCGCCGCCTGGAAGACCGCGTCCGCTTCGACCTTGGATGCCTCGTAGGCGCCAAGCCTCCGGTAGACGTCGCGTGCGACGTCGTCGCTCCACGGCCCGTTAGCGGATTCCTGACCCCCCACCCGGTAACCGGACACGTGCACCAGCCGCCGCAGCCGGGGCATCTTCGCCGCGAAGGACACGATCGCCGTGACGCTGTCGACGTTGGCCCGGCGCGCCTCAGCTTCCGTCATCCCGAACCGGTACGCCGCCGCACAGTTGTAGATCTCGGTGACGTCCTCCCAAGTGCGAGGGCCCTCCTCCACCAGCCCCGGGCTGTCGAAATCGACGCGCAGCTCGCGGATGGCGGTGCCGCATCCATGCTCGGCTAGCCAGGAGGTCAGCCTCGCGTGGGACCGGGCGTCGCGCGTCGCCACCGTCACGCCGACGCCCTCCCTGGTCAGCGCGAGGATCAAATGCCGTCCGATGAACCCACCGGCCCCGAACACCAGCGCACGCCGTGCCATGAGTTCCTCCTCGTCATGAACCGTACGCATGTGAAACTAGACCGGTCTACCTATTATGGCAAGCCGACACCGCCCAGCGACGACCGACCGGTTGGTCCTTGACGGTTTCGGCCTCGCACCGCCCAGGCTCCTGTGTCAGGACCGCCAGCGTGCGGGCCGGCGACCCTCCGCAGCGTGTGCGCGGCGACGGTAGCGGACTCCTCGCACGCCCCGCCCAGCCGCAGCACCTGTCTGCGTGCGGGTCTCGGCGTGCAGGCCCGGACACGGCGCCGCGCAGCGCAGTCAGGCCGGCGAACCCCTGCAGAGGCATCTGTGCGGCGAAGCCGGCGCGGGGCTGAAGGGAGAACGGCGCCACCAGCGTCAGCCCGGCGACCCGGTCCCGACGCTTCACGGCCAATTGCAGGGCCGCCTGCAGGGCGGCGGCCGCGCCGAGGGAACGGCCGACCAGATGCACGGAGCCGGCGTCCTCGAACAGCGCGTCCAGCCAGTCCGCCAGATCGCGCGGGCGGCCCGGCGTGCAAGCCGGGATCGGGCAGCGCGGGGTCAGGTCGGGGGAGCGGTTCCGGGGGAGTCGGCCCCTGGGGAAGCCGGCCCGGGGGTCAGGGGCGGGAGGGTGCGGATGGCGGTGCGCCATCCGTGTTCGAGGAGGTCGAAGGCGCGCTCGACGGCTTCGCGGGGGTCGGTGCGGCCGCGGGCGAGGGCGGCGGTTTCGAGGGCGAAGTGGGCGAGGGCCGCGCAGGCCGAGTCGTCCTCGGGGCGGCCGGCGTCCTCGGCGATGGCGTGGGCGAGGGCGGTCTCGTGCCGCATCCACATGCGGTGCGCGTAGTCGCGCAGGGCTTGGTGGCTGTCGATGAGCCGGGTGAAGCGCTCGGCGGCGGGGTCGCCCACGACGAACTTGCGGCGCAGGACGTGCTCGCGCAGGGCGGCCGGGACGGAGGTGCCGGCGGGGCGGTCGCGGACGGCGGCGACGAGGGCGGCCTCCACGTCGGCGTCCTGGTCGAACACCAGTGCCTCTTTGCTGGGGAAGTGCTTGAACAGCGTGGTGGTGGAGACGTCGGCGGCTTCGGCGACGTCCTTGATGCCGACGTTGTCGTAGCCGTGCTCGAGGAACAGCCGCAGGGCGGCGTCGGCGAGCGCCTTGCGGGTGGCGGCCTTCTTGCGTTCCCGGCGGCCCATCGTCTCCGTCATGGCGCCATGCTACCGCTTGGGTTGCCTCACTTGAAAAGTTGACTCGTTGCACTTTTTAATCGAGTGTGCTTTTGTGGGGATGGCCGGGCCCGGCGGCGACGCCCCGGATCCTCTCCGGCGCTCTCCGGATTCCCACCATCAGTGAGGTGATCAGTCATGCCCGCACCCGGTCTGCCTCCGCCCGCGGGCCGCAGCGTCCGCTGGGCCCTGCTCGGCGTGATGCTCGCGATGCTGCTGTCGATGCTGGACAACATGGTGGTCGGCACCGCGATGCCCACCATCGTCGGCGACCTCGGCGGCCTGGAGCACATCTCCTGGGTCGTCACCGCCTACACGCTGACCACGGCCGTGTCCACGCCCGTCTGGGGCAAGTTCGGCGACCTGTACGGGCGCAAGAACGTCTACCTGCTGTCGGTCGTGGTGTTCGTGGCCGGGTCGGCCCTGTCGGGCGCCGCGCAGTCGATGGTCCAGCTGATCGCGTTCCGTGCCGTGCAGGGGCTCGGCGCGGGTGGGATCGGCGGCCTGGCGTTCGCGCTCATCGGGTCGCTGGTGCCTCCCCGCGAGCGGGGCCGGTACCAGGGGATGACCGCGTCGGTGATGGCCGCCGGCACGATCGGCGGCCCGCTGGTGGGCGGTTTCATCACCGGCCACGCCGGCTGGCGCTGGGCGTTCTACATCAACCTGCCGCTCGGCGTGATCGCGCTGGTGTGGTGCTGGTTCCTGCTGCGGTTGCCCGCGACCCGGGTGAAGGCCCGCGTCGACTGGACGGGCATCAGCCTGATGACGGCGGTGATCTGCGCGCTGGTGCTGGCGACGACCTGGGCGGGCAGCACCTACCCGTGGACGTCGTGGCAGGTCCTGGCGCTGTTCGCGGCGGCCCTGGCGGGGGTGGCGGCGTTCGTGGCGGTGGAGCGCCGGGCCGCCGAGCCCCTGCTGCCCCTGCGGATCTTCACGGGGCACCGCAACTTCCCGTTGATGTCGGTGCTGATCCTGGTGTCGGGCGTGGCGCTGTTCGGCTGCGCGCTGTACCTGCCGCTGTTCCAGCAGACCGTCCAGGGCGCGTCGGCGTCGGGCTCGGGGCTGCTGCTCCTGCCGCTGATGGCGCCGGTGGTGGTGATCTCGCAGATCGGCGGCCGGGTGATGTCGGCGACCGGCCGGTACAAGGTGTTCCCGGTGATCGGCACGGCGTGCCTGACGGTGGGGCTGTTCCTGCTGTCGACCATGGACGCCTCCACGTCCCGCACGGCCACCGGCTGCTACATGGCGCTGGTGGGCGTGGGGATGGGCTGCCTGATGCAGATGGTCACCACGATCGCGCAGAACAGCGTCGAGATGCGCGACCTGGGAGCCGCGTCGGCGGCGATGACCCTGTTCCGCACGATCGGCGGCTCGGTGGGCGTGGCGGTGTTCGGCTCGCTGTTCAACCAGGCCCTCCACGGGAGGGTTCCGGCGGACGGGGCCGGCGGCGCGTCTCCGGCGGGCCTGCCGCAGCCCGCCAGGGACGCTTACCTGCATTCGTTCGTCACCGGCACGCACCAGATCTTCCTGCTGGGGGCGGTGGTGTCCGCGGTGTCGCTCGCCGCCGCCCTGCTGGTGAAGGAGGTGCCGCTGCGCGGCGGGCCGCAACCGGCGCCGGCCACCGCCGCACCCGAGACGGAGCCCGACGCCGGGAAGGTCTCCCCCTGACCGGCGGCGCCCACGGTGCCCCGGCCGCCGGGCATCCCCGTGCGGCCGGGGCAACCGCCGGGACGTCAGGGCAGTCGGCGGAGTTTCAGGGCGTTGTCGATGCGCGTGTGGCTGCGCCCGTCCGGGCCGGTCTGGACGCGTTCGTGCTCGCCGCTCAGCAGCACCTGCCACTTGCCCTCCGGGAGCTGCAGCGACTCCAGCACCTCGTCGGGCGTGGGCAGATGCAGGTCGCGGTGGGGGTCGTCGTCGCCGTGGTCGTGCTCCTCCCAGGGCGGCAGCCCGGCGTGGCCGACGATCAGCAGGATCCCGCCGGGCGCGACGGCCGCCGCGGCCGAGCGCAGGACCTCCTCGCGCGGCAGTTCGCGGGGCGAGTGCAGGAAGTGCGCCGACACCAGGTCGAACTCGCCGTCGGGGAAGGAGGGGCCGAGCTCGTGGCGCTGCCAGTCGATGCGGTCGGCGACGCCGGCGTCCGCGGCGTGCCGGGCGGCGCGGTCGAGGGCCACCTGGGAGATGTCGACGGCGGTGACCCGCCAGCCGCGGCGCGCCAGCCAGATCGCGTCGGCGCCCTCGCCCGCGCCGAGGTCCAGGGCGGTGCCGGGCGGCAGGTCGGCGGCCTCGCGGACCAGGACGGTGTTGGGGTCGCCGCTCCAGATCCGCTCGCTCTCGGAGTAGCGGGCGTCCCAGAATTCCTCGGCGGTGCTGCCTTCGTCGCTCATCATGCGTCCTTGGGATGTGAGGTCGTCGTTTCCGGTGCCATGCTCGTTGCCAGGCCCGGAACCGGCGAAATCCTTTGCTGTTCCAGCAAAATCCCGGTGCGGTCGCCGGGACGGGTCAGGCGGACCATTCGCGGCGACGGGCCTCCGCCAGGGCGATGGCGGTGGCGACGGCGACGTTGAGGGAGCCGACGCGTCCGATCTGCGGGATGTAGGCGACGGCGTCGGCGGCGGCGAGCAGAGCGGGGGAGCAGCCGTGGTCCTCGCCGCCGACGGCCAGGCAGACGTCGCCGTCCAGGGGCGCCTCGTGCAGCGGGACGGCGTCACCGGTCAGCTCGATGGCGACGATGCGCAGGCCCTCCTCGCGGATGGCGGCGGCCGCCTTGGCGGGGGTGCCGGCGTGCTCCCACGGGACGAGCCGTTCGGTGCCGAGGGCGGTCTTGGCGACGTTGCGCTGGTCCGGGGGAGTGGCGTTGCCGGCGAGCCAGAGCCGCTCGACGCCGAACACGGCGGCGCTGCGGATGATCGATCCCATGTTGAACGGCTGGGTGACCGACTCCACCAGCAGGCCGAGGCGGCCCTCGGTACGGCGCCGCCAGTCGCGGTTGAGGCGCTTGACGTCGGTGGCGCGCAGCTGCCTGCGGCCGGGCGCGGAGTCGGTGGTGCTCATCGGGTGTGGCCTTCCGTGCTGAACGAGCGGGACGAGACGCGCAGGACGCGGTAGGCGGAGCGGGAGGCGATCCGCTCGGTGGGGAAGCCCTGCTCGTTCAGCCAGCGCTGCAGGGAGTCGGAGCCGAGGTGCTTCTGCACGACCAGGTGGGCGAGCCCGCCGGGGGACAGGCGGGGCAGCCAGGCCAGGAGGAGGTCGTGCAGGGCCGCCTTGCCGATCCGGATCGGAGGGTTCGACCAGATCGCCGCGAACCGAAGGCCGGGGTCGGTCTCGTCCGCCAACTTGAACCTTACATTGTCAAGGCCAGCGGTTTTGGCATTAAAATTAGCGAGCTCCACAGCTCGCTGATTTATATCCACACCCCATACACTCGCCTGCGGCGAGCGGCTTGCCAGGGTGAGTGCGATGGGGCCGTAGCCGCAGCCCAGGTCGAGCAGGTCGCCGGTCTGCGGCGGCGCGGGGACGGTCTCCAGCAGGACGCGGGTGCCGGCGTCGACGCGGTCGGGGGAGAACATCCCGCTGTCGGTCTCCAGCCGCAGGTGCAGGTCCGGCAGGACCAGGTCCACGGAACGGCGGCGGCTCGCGGCGCCCGGCCGCTCGGCGAAGTAGTGTTCCCCCACGTCGGCCGACCGTATCAGCGTTCGGAGCGTCCCCGTGCCGCACGGTCTTGCCGCACGGTGCTGCGGCTAGGGCAGGCGGGAGAACCAGGCGAGGGAGAAGCCGCCGGCCGCCAGCGCGAACAGCAGCGCGATGCCGGTGTAGCGGGCGGCGACGTCGCGGTGCTCGGTCTTGTAGCCCAGGGACGTGCCGATGTTGGCGTACACGTCGCGCAGCTGGCCGGCGTCGGCGGCCTCGTAGGCCTTGCCGTCGGTGCTGGTGGCGAGCGTCTTCAGCGCTTCCTTGTTGACCGAGACGCTGGTCGTCTCGCCCTCGATGTCGACGGTGCCGTACGGGGTGCCGAACGCGATCGTCGACACCGGGACGTGCGCGGAGCGGCTGGCGTCGATGGCCTCCTGCACGGACCGCCCGGTGGTGTTGTCCCCGTCGGACAACAGCACGATGTGGGCGGGCGGCGGGTCCTGGGCGGCCTGGGTGTCGAAGGTCCGGACGGCCTGCAGGGAGGTGAAGACCGCCTCGCCGATCGCGGTGCGCTTGGCGAGGGCGAGCTGGTCGAGGGAGGCGATGGCGGTGTCGCGGTCGGCGGACGGCGCGGCGATCAGGTTGGCGTTGCCTGCGAAGGAGACGACGCCGACGTTGAAGCGGGCCGGCAGCTCGCGGATGAACTTCTTGGCGGCGGCCTTGGCGGCCTCCATCCGGTTCGGCGGGACGTCCTGGGCCATCATCGACAGCGACACGTCCACCGCGACCATGATGGTGGCGCGGTCGCGGGGCACCTTCACCGAGCTGGCGGGGCGGGCAAACCCGATCATCATCAGGATGATCATGATGAGGAACAGCGTCGCGGCGACGTGCCGGCGCCAGCCCGGCCGCTTGGGCGCCACCTGGGACAGCAGGGCCAGGTTGGTGAAGCGGACGGCGTAGTTGCGGCGGCGCATCTGCAGCACGACGTACAGGCCGGCCAGGATCGGCGCGACGGCCAGCAGCCAGAGGCGGTCGGGCGACAGGAAGGTCATGGGCGCACTCCCGCGGTGGTGAAGGCCCGTCCGGCGGCGCGGCGCTGGCGGACGGCGAAGCGGGCGACGTCGGCGATCCAGTCGCGGTCGGTGCGCAGGACGAGGTGGTGGGCGCCGCAGCGGCGCAGCGCGGCGCGGGTCTGCTCCCGCTGGGCGGCGGCGGCTTCGGCGTAGCGCCGGCGCGTGCGGCGGCTGAGGACGATCTCGTGGGCGGCGCCGGTCTCGGGGTCGGTCATCTCGACGAGGCCGATGTCGGGCAGGTCGAGTTCGCGGGGGTCGATGACCTCGACGGCGAGGACCTGGTGGCGGGCGGCGAGGCGGCGCAGCGGGCTCTCCCAGTCGGGTGGCGCGTCCGGGTCGCCGGGGGGTGTGCCGGCGCGGGCGCCGGTGGTGCCGGGGGCGGGCGGCAGGAAGTCGGAGATGACGACGCGCAGGCCGCGGCGGGTCTGGCCGCGGGCGAGGGAGGTGATGGCGGCGGCGAGGTCGCCGTGGGGTGCGCCGGAGGTGGCGGTGGTGCCGGACATGCGGGCGGGCGGTCCGGTGTCGGCGTCGGCGTCGGTGTCGGCGTCGGTGTCGGGGCGGGCGTCGAGGACGGCCTGCAGGAGGGCGTAGAAGGGTGCCTTGCCGGTGCGGGCGGGCCAGCGGCGCAGGCCGCCGGGGTGCTGGAGGTAGGCGCCGACGCGGTCGCCGAGGCGGACGGTGAGGAAGCCGACGGCGGCCAGGGCGGCGACGGCGAGGTCGCGTTTGACCATGGCGGCGGTGCCGAAGTCCATGCTGGGGGTGAGGTCGACCAGGGCCCAGGCTTCGAGTTCGTGGTCGGCGATGAGGTCGCGGACGTGCGGGGTGGTGGTGCGGGCCGTGACGGCCCAGTCCATGTGGCGGACGTCGTCCTCGCCGGGCTGGTAGACGCGGGCTTCGGCGAGTTCGGTGCCGGGGCCGGGGAGCAGGCCGAGGTGCTCGCCGTTGAGGAGGCCGTCCAGGCGGCGGGTGACCTGGAGTTCCAGGCGGCGCAGGGTCCGTTCGGGGGCGAGGTGGGCCAGGGCGCCGTCGCGGCGGGAGCGGGCGGGCTTGCGGTGGTCCCCGGTGGTCATGCGCTGGTCACCGCCGCGGCGCCGTGGTTCCAGACCACGCGGGGCGGGGGGACGGCGGCGAGGATCTGGTCGACGACCTCGCCGGGGTCGACGCCGTCGGCGAGGGCGTCGAAGGTGAGGACGAGGCGGTGGGAGATGACGTCGCGGGCGACGGCCTGGACGTCGTCGGGTAGGACGTAGTCGCGGCCGGACAGCAGGGCGAGGGCGCGGGCGGTGGAGACCAGGCCGAGGGTGGCGCGGGGGCTGGCGCCGATCTCGATGGCGGGGCGCAGGTCGGGCAGCCGGTACTGCTCGGGTTCGCGGGTGGCCATGACGAGGCGGACGATGTAGTCGGCGACGAGGTCGTGGACGGAGACCTCTTCGGCGGCGCGCTGGAGTTCGGCGAGGCGGTCGGAGTCCAGGACGGGGTCGGCCTTGGGCGGGTCGACGCTCATCCGCTGGAGGATGTGGAGTTCCTCGTGGGCGGAGGGGTGGTGGACGTCGATCTTCATGAGGAAGCGGTCGCGCTGGGCTTCGGGGAGGGGGTAGACGCCTTCGGACTCGATGGGGTTCTGGGTGGCCAGGACGATGAAGGGGCGGGGGAGGGGATAGGTGTTGCCGCCGAGGGAGACCTGGCGTTCGGCCATGACCTCCAGGAGGGCGGACTGGACCTTGGCGGGGGCGCGGTTGATCTCGTCGGCGAGGACGAAGTTGACGAAGACGGGGCCGAGTTCGACGTCGAACTGCTCGGTGGAGGGGTGGTAGATGCGGGTGCCGACGATGTCGGAGGGGACGAGGTCGGGGGTGAACTGCAGGCGGGCGAAGGTGCCGCCGACGACTTTGGCGAGGGTGCCGACGGCGAGGGTCTTGGCGACGCCGGGAACGCCTTCGACGAGGCAGTGACCGCGGGCCAGGAGGGCGACGACCAGCCGTTCGACCATGTGGTCCTGGCCGACGATGACCTTCTTGACCTCGGCGAGGGTTCTCTGCAGCAGTGCGGCGGCCTCGTCGACGTCGTTGGCGGCGATGGTCATATGGGTGTCCCTCACTGTGTGACGGGTGTGAGCGGGCGCGTTCCGACCCTACGCGATCACTTGTACCCGTTCGTGCGCGATCCGTGCGCGGCGGCGGGAGGCGGGTGCGGGGGGTGTCTGGTGGTGGTCGTGGTGGCGGCCGGGGGCGGGGGCGGTTGTTAGGGTTGCGGCCATGTCGAGGCCGTTGCCCCCGGGGGATCCCGCGCAGGTGGGGCCGTTCCGTTTGTCGGCGCGTTTGTCGGAGTCCGCTGCCGGGATCGTGTTCCTGGGGGTGGACGGTGAGGGGCGGCGTGCGTGTGTGGCGGTGCTGAACCGGGGGGCGGCGGGGGACGCGGCGGCTCGGGACCGGTTCCGGGCGGCGATCTTGGAGGCGGTGCCGGGCGGTTCCGGTGGTTCGGGCGGCGCGGGTGGCGGCGCGGGTGGTGCGGCGGTGGTGGCGGCGCAGCCGGACGGTCCGGCGCCGTGGGTGGCGACGGCGTACGAGGCGGGCGGTGCGGGGGCGGAGCGGTTCTTGGAGCCGGTGCTGCTGGGCGGGGCGGGGCGGCGGTGGGGGCGGCGGCGGGGTCCGCAGTTCCAGCCGCATTGGCTGGGGTCGTCGGAGGCGGCGCTGGCGGGTCAGCGTCCGCGGCCGGAGGTGGCGAGCGGGCCGGTGCCGGCTCCGGATCGTCCGCCGGAGCGGGGGCTGGTGGCGGCGGTGCTGACGTTGGCGGGGGCTTTGGTGGTGCTGGCGTTGCTGATGGCGGTGTTGTTCGCGTGCCAGCCGCGGCCGAAGGATCCGCCGTCTCCGCCGCCTGAGCCGTTGCCGACGTTCCAGTCGCCTTCGGTGGCGCCGCCGACGCCGCAGCAGCCGATGAGTCCGTCTCCGCCGCCGACTCCTTCGCCGTCGGCTTCGGGTGGTGGTGATGACGGCGGTCCGCTGTGATGGGTGTCAGGTGCTGGGGGCGGTGGCGGCGGGGTCGATGCCGGTTTCGCGGAGCCGGCGGCGTGGTGGGGTGCGGGGTGCGGCGCGCTGCCCGGTGAGGGTGGCGGGCTCGGGGGTGGGGGCGTTGGCGGGCAGGTCGTCGCAGGAGGCGACGTGGCAGGCGCGTTCGTCGCCGGGGTCGATGATCTGCTTGCTGTAGTGGGGTGGCCAGCGCAGCAGCATGCGGCGGCCGCAGGTCGGGCAGGCCCATTCCTCGGTCCCGGACCGTTCGGCCCGGATCATGCGCATCTGGTGCGTCGGCGGCAAGGCGGGTCCCTCCTCAACCGTTGGCGAGGTTCGGCGAAAATCCGGCTCCCTATGGTGATTGCCCACGTCAAAGCGGTTAAACGGGTCGGGCAAGTGACGGGTGGTGATCGGTGCGGTGGCGCCGCCGGGACGGTCAAGGGCGGTCAAGCGGGGGGCGGGGGCGGTGTGGTGAGGGCGGTGCGGACGGCGGCGCCGATCGCGGCGACGGTGCGGGCGGGGCGGCGCGCGAAGGAGCCCCAGCCGAGGTATCCGTGGTCCAGGCCCGTCCCGGTGATGAGGGTGACGGGTACGCCGGCGGTTTGCAGGCGTGCGGCGTGCTGTTCGGCCTGGGGGCGCAGGCGGTCGTGTTCGGCGGTGGCGATGATCGCGGGCGGGAGGCCGCGGGGGTCGGGGTCCAGGAGGGGGGAGA
>NZ_BAAAMR010000138.1:0-22793 GCF_039529375.1 Actinomadura napierensis | reverse complement strand
CTGCTGCTCCTCGCCGGCGTCGCGGGCGGCTCGGTCGCCGTCGCGGGCGGCGTGGCCGTGACCGGCGCGGACGGCGGGCACGCGGGGCGGCACGCGCCCACCGCGCAGGCGTCGCCGGTCGACGCGCGCACGTTCCTGCTCGCCAGCGCGAAGACGGCCGAGCGCGCCCCGGCCGTTCCAGGCCGCTACTGGTACACGAACGAGGTGACGTTCGAGTACCACGCCAAGTCGGAGGCGGACGCCCTGCGCAAGCTCCGGGAAAAGGCAAGTGCGGCGCGCGGTGCGAATTCGCCGGCGCCCGCCGCGACGGACGGCGACAAGGCGCCCCCGTTCGCGTACACCCTGGTCACGGGGCAGGAGAGCTGGCTGTCGCGGACGGGCCACGACCGGTCTCGGACGATCACCGGGATCGGTGCGCGGACGAGCTTCCCCACCGCGGCGGACAAGGCCGCGTGGCGCCGTGCGGGCTCGCCGGACCTGCTCTCGAGGTACGGCCACGGCGGGGTCAACAACTATGACGAACCGCTGCGCTACCAGATCGGCGACGTGCAGGTGACGACCGCCGACCTGCTGAAGCTGCCCGTGACGGCGGACGCGCTCGGCGCGGAGATGCGCCGCCGCCACGAGGCCGACAAGCGCAAGCGCTCCGACGTCGGTTCCTTCGCGGACTATCTCTGGTGGACGGCACAGGACCTGCTGGCCGGGCCGATCACGCCGGGCACGAAGGCGGCGCTGTACCGGCTCCTCGCCGACCAGCCGGGCATCCGGTCGGAGGGCGCGGCGACCGACCGGCTGGGCCGTAAGGGCGTCGCGGTCTCGAGGGCCGAGGGGACGGGGCACCGGCGGCTGGTCATCGACCCGAAGACGGCGGAGCTGCTCGCGGACGAGTACTTCAGGGGTCCGGGGGACACCCCGTCCCTGTCGATGACCTACAAGGCGATGGGCTGGACCGGCTCCCTGGGCGCCCGTCCCTGACCGGTCCTCCGCCGGGCCCGCCGCCGGGTCCCGGCGGAGATTGCCGAACGGGCGGCGTTCCTTGGGCTGGTTTCGCCCATGAGCGCCGCCCGCGGCGCGGTTAGCGTTCCGACCGTGCCGGGGTACGAACCGATCAGCAGAGCCGGCCGAGGAGCGATGACGTGCCCGATCCGATCGAAGTCCGCAAGATCCCCATCGAGAGCGTGACCGACGCGTCCGGGCTGGCCCGGCTGATCGACGACGGCGTGCTGGAGGCCGACCGGGTCCTGGCGGTCGTCGGGAAGACCGAGGGCAACGGCGGCGTCAACGACTACACGCGGCTGCTGGCCGACCGGGCGTTCCGCGAGGTGCTGGTCGCGAAGGGCACCCGGCCGGCGGACGAGGTGGCGCGCGTACCGCTGGTGTGGTCGGGCGGCACCGACGGGGTGCTGAGCCCGCACGCGACCGTGTTCGCCACCGTCGACCCGGCGAACGCGTCGGCGTCGGACGAGCCGCGGCTGTCGGTCGGCGTCGCGATGAGCGAGGTCATCCTGCCGGAGGACATCGGCCGTCCCGCGATGGTGGAGACGGTCGCCGCGGGCGTCCGCGACGCGATGAAGATCGCCGGTATCGACGACCCGGCGGACGTCCACTACGTGCAGACCAAGACGCCGCTGCTCACCCTCGACACCATCAACGACGCCAAGTCGCGCGGCCGCGACGTCGTCACCGAGGACACCCTCAAGTCGATGGACATCTCCAACTCGACCACCGCGCTCGGCATCGCCGTCGCGCTCGGCGAGATCGAGACGCCGTCGGCCGGGCAGATCCACAAGGACCTGTCGCTGTTCTCGTCGGTGGCGTCGTGCTCGTCCGGCGTGGAACTGGACCGGGCGCAGATCGTCGTCGTCGGGAACGTGCGGGGCATCGGCGGCCGGTACCGGGCGGGGCACGGTGTGATGAAGGACGCGCTGGACGCCGACGGCATCTGGGACGCGATCCGCTCGACCGGCCTCGACCTGCCCGAGAGGCCCCGCACGTCCGATCTCGCCGACCGGCTCGTCAACGTGTTCATCAAGTGCGAGGCGGACCCGTCCGGGTCGGTGCGGGGACGCCGCAACATCATGCTGGACGACTCCGACGTGCACTGGCACCGGCAGATCAAGGCGTGCGTCGGCGGCGTCGCCGCGTCCGTCGCCGGCGACCCGGCGGTGTTCGTGTCGGTCGCGGCGGTGCACCAGGGCCCGTCCGGCGGCGGCACGGTCGCGGCCATCGCCGACGTCGGCTGACCCGGCCGCCTGGCGGCCTGGATCGCGGAGAGTATCCGAATCGGTACCCACGGCGGTCGCCGGAGGCTATAGCCTTCCTGCCGTGTCCGGACTGACCATTCCCGAACCCCAGTTCCCCGGGGACGACGGCGGCGCCGACCCCCGCCTGTGCGAGGCCCTCGCCGGGTACGCGGCCGGGCGCGTCGGCCAGCACACGGTGCTGCGGCGGCTGCAGAACGCCCGGCTGCTCGTGCCGATCGTCGCCGTCCTCACCGAGGAGGAGGAGCCCGAGCCCGGCGGGCTGCGCCGGGAGAAGTCCAGCGACATGGCGCTGCCCACGCTGATCGGTGACGACGGCCGGCGCGGCGTGCTCGGCTTCACCTGCACCGACACGATGAAGGCGTGGCGCGCCGACGCCCGCCCCATCGCGGTCCGCGCCGGCGACGCCTGCCGCGCCGCCCTCGACGAGGGCGCGGACGCGCTGGTCGTGGACGTCGCGGGCCCCGTCCCGTTCGCGGTCGAGGGGCTGCGGCTGCACCTGCTCGCCGAGGGCCGGCCCGTCCCGCCGCCGCACGAGGACCCCGACGTCCTCGCCGCCGTCGAGGCGGCGTTCGGTTCCGACCAGGCCGTCACCGGCGTCCGGCTCGCCGAGGGGACGTCCGCCGAACTGGCCGTCCGGTTCGCGGTGGTGCCCGGCCACGACGAGCGCGTCACGGTGCAGCGGGTCTCCGACCGGCTCGCCGAGGTGCTGCGCGGCCGGATCGTCGGCGGCGTCGAGCTCAGCGTCGTCCGGCGCGGCTGACGGCCGGGAAAACCGCTGGCGCCCGGCGGGGCGCCGTCGGCATCCTGGGCCGATGCACGACTTCGATCTTGACGCCTTCGTCGCGGACGGCTTCGTCCGGGTGGAGGGGGCGTTCTCCCGGGAGCTGGCCGCCGAGTGCCGCGAGATCCTCTGGCGCGACACCGGCTGCGACCCCGACGACCGCTCGACCTGGACGCGACCGGTCATCCGGCTCGGCGGATACGGGCAGCCGCCGTTCAAGGCCGCCGCCAACGCCCCGCGCCTGCACGCCGCCTACGACGCGGTCGCGGGGAAGGGCGCGTGGGAGGCGCCGGGCGGCCTCGGGACGTTCCCGGTCCGGTTCCCGAGCGACGAGGAGCCGGGCGACGACGGCTGGCACATCGACGCGAGCTTCCCGGGCGACGACCCGTCCGACTTCATGGGCTACCGCGTGAACCTCGCGTCCACGGGGCGGGCGCTGCTGATGCTGTTCCTCTTCTCGGACGTGGGCGGCGACGACGCGCCCACCCGTATCCGCGTCGGGTCCCACCTGGACGTCCCGCCCCTCCTGGAGGCGGCGGGCGACGAGGGCGTCGCCTTCATGGACATCGCGGCGAAGGCCGTCCCCGCGTCCGAGCACCGTTCCGTCGCGCTCGCGACCGGGCGGGCCGGCGACGTGTACCTGTGCCATCCGTTCCTCGTGCACGCCGCGCAGCCGCACCACGGCACCGAGGTGAAGTTCATGGCGCAGCCGCCGCTGGCCCCGTCGGGGCCGCTCCCCGAGTCGTCCCCGGTGTGGACGGCGATCCAGCGAGGTCTCGGGCGCTAACGCATCTACGCTTGGCCGCCCAACCCCGTTTTGGAGATTCTCCCGTGCTCACCATGCAGGACGCCCTCATCCGGCTCACCGAGTTCTGGGCGGGGCACGGCTGCCTCGTCGGGCAGCCGATGAACACCGAGGTCGGGGCGGGCACGCTCAACCCGAACACCGCCCTGCGCGTCCTCGGGCCCGAGCCGTGGCGCGTCGCCTACGTCGAACCGAGCGTCCGTCCGGACGACTCCCGCTACGGCGACAACCCGAACCGGCTGCAGACCCACACCCAGTTCCAGGTGGTCCTCAAACCGGAGCCCGGCGACGCGCAGGAGCTGTACCTCGGCAGCCTCGCCGCGCTCGGCATCGACCTGCGCGCCCACGACGTCCGGTTCGTGGAGGACGACTGGGCGTCGCCGGCGCTCGGCGCGTGGGGGCTCGGCTGGGAGGTCTGGCTGGACGGCCTGGAGATCACCCAGTTCACCTACTTCCAGCAGTCCGGCGGGATGACGCTCGACCCCGTCTCGGTCGAGATCACCTACGGGATGGAACGCATCCTGATGGCGCTGCAGGGCGTGTCCCACTTCAAGGACATCGCCTACGCGCCCGGCATCTCCTACGGGGAGGCGTTCGGGCAGGCCGAGTACGAGATGAGCCGCTACTACCTCGACGACGCCGACATCGCCGCGACCCGGGAGCTCTTCGAGGCGTACGCGTCCGAGGCCCGCCGGATGCTGGACGCCCGGCTGCCCGTCCCAGCCCACTCCTGCGTGCTGAAGTGCTCGCACGCCTTCAACGTGCTGGACGCGCGCGGCGCGATCGGCACCGCCGAGCGGGCCCGGGCGTTCGCGCGGATGCGCGGCCTCGCCCACGAGGTCGCCGCTCTGTGGGTGGAGCGCCGCGAGGAACTCGGCCACCCCCTCGGCGACGCGACCGCCGCCCGGCCGGCGCCGGAGCAGCCGGTCCTCCGGGAGATCCGCGAGCCGGCCGCGTTCGCGCTGGAGATCGGCGTGGAGGAACTGCCGCCGAGCGAGGTGCGCCGCGCGGCGGAGACCGTCACGGAGCGGCTCCGCGACGGCCTGGAGGAGGCGGGCCTGCTCACCGACGCGTCCACGTTCGACACCTTCTCGACTCCCCGCCGGCTGATCGTCGTCGTCCGGGACGTGGAGCCCAAGGCCCCGGACGCCGAGGAGGTCGTGAAGGGGCCGAGGCTCGCCGCCGCCTACGACGCGTCCGGGGAACCAACGCGGGCGTTGGCGGGGTTCGCGCGCGGGCAGGGCATCGACGTCGCCGACGTGCGCGAGATCACCATTGGTGGCAAGCCGTACACGGCGCACGTCCGGAAGGTCACCGGACAGCCCGCCCCGCACGTCCTCGCCGGGCTGCTGCCCGGACTCGTCCAGGGGCTGCGAGCGGGGAAGAACATGCGCTGGAACGTCCCCGGGCTGTCGTTCGCGCGGCCCGTCAGGCGGGTGCTGGCCCTGCTGGACGACCGGCAGATCGTACTGGACGACCTGGACCAGGGCCAGACGACCGACGTCCACCGCACCGCCGACCCCTCCAGGATACCGGTGCCGGACGCGTCGTCGCTGATCGGCGTCCTGCGGGAGCACGGCATCGAGCCCGACCCGGCACGGCGCCGCACCCGCATCGTCGAGGACGCGCGGGCCCTCGCCGCCCGCCACGGCGGGACGGTCGACCTCGCCGCCGAGGAAGACCTCGTCGAGGAGATCGTCGACCTGGTCGAGGAGCCCGTCGCGATCCTCGGGTCGTTCGACGCCAAGTACCTCGACCTGCCCGAGGCGATCCTCACCACCGTCATGCGCAAGCACCAGCGGTACCTGCCGGTGCGCGGGCCGTCCGGCGGGCTCCTGCCGCACTTCGTCACCGTCGCCAACGGCGAATGCGACCACGACGTCGTCCGGGCGGGCAACGAGGCCGTCATCCGCGCCCGCTACGAGGACGCCGCGTTCTTCTTCCAGCAGGACCTGCGCAGGACGCCCGACGAGATCAAGCAGGGGCTCGCCCGGCTGACCTTCACCGAACGGCTCGGCTCGATGGCCGACCGGTCCGCGCGCATCGCCGCGATCGCCGCCGACCTGGCCGGCCGCCTCGACCTCGCCCCGGACGAGCGGGCGACCCTCGGCCGCGCCGCCGCGCTCGCCAAGTTCGACCTGGCCTCGTCCATGGTCATCGAGCTGTCCGGCCTCGCCGGGACGATGGCCCGCGAGTACGCTCGCCGCGCGGGGGAGGACGACGCCGTCGCGCAGGCCCTCCACGAGATGGAACTGCCGCGCTCGGCCGGGGACGCGCTCCCGGCGACCGTCCCCGGCGCGGTCCTCGCCGCCGCCGACCGGCTCGACCTGATCGCCGGGCTGTTCGCCGCCGGCTCCGCGCCGACCGGCGGGTCCGACCCGTTCGGGCTGCGCCGCGCCGCGCTCGGCCTGACCGCGATCCTGCGGGCCGTCCCGCGGCTGGCGCCGGTCACGGTCGGCGAAGGCCTGGCGGCCGCGGCGCGGCACCAGCCCGTCGAGGTTCCGCCGGACGCCCTCGCCGAGGCGGAGCGGTTCGCCGCGCGGCGGCTGGAGCAGAACCTGCTGGACGAGGGGCTCCCGATCCCCGTCGTCCGGGCCGTCCTGCCGCTCGCGGACGCTCCCGCCCATGCCGCCCGCACCGCCGCCGACCTGGCCGGGCTGCTGCGCACGGACGGGTTCGCCCGGCTGACGGCCGCGCTGCAGCGGGTGCTGCGGATCGTCCCCGGCGGGACCGCGGCCGGCTACGACCCCGGCCTGTTCGCCGAACCCGCCGAACAGCGCCTCGACGAGGTCTTCACCCGGGTCCGCGACGGACTGCCGCCCCGCCCCGCGCTGCCGGAGTTCGTCTCGGCCGCGTCCGCGCTGGCGGAACCGATCGACGCGTACTTCGACGACGTCATGGTCATGGACGAGGACCCGGCCCTGCGCGCCAACCGGCTCGGCTTCCTCGCCGCCGTCCGCGACCTGGCGGCCCCCGTCCTCGACTGGCGCGAGATCGCCTGACGGCCTCTCAGATGCTGGACGCGGTCACGGGCGGGTGCGCGGAGTCAATAGGATCGTTCGCATGCTGCGCTGGTTGACCGCGGGGGAGTCCCATGGCCAGGCCCTGACCGCGATCGTGGAGGGGCTGCCGGCCGGCGTGCGCGTGACCTCGGGCGACATCGCCGAGGACCTGCGCCGCCGGCGGCTCGGCCATGGGCGGGGCGCCCGGATGAAGTTCGAACAGGACCAGGTGACGATCCTCGGCGGCGTCCGGCACGGCGTGACGCTCGGCGGGCCGGTCGCGATCCAGGTCGGCAACACCGAGTGGCCCAAGTGGGAGACGGTCATGTCGGCCGACCCCGTGGACGCCGACGTCCTGGCCGCGCAGGCGCGCAACGCGCCGCTGTCGCAGCCGCGCCCGGGCCACGCCGACCTCGTCGGCATCCAGAAGTACGGCTTCGACGACGCGCGGCCCGTCCTGGAACGGGCGAGCGCGCGGGAGACGGCGGCGCGGGTCGCGCTCGGCACCGTCGCCAAGGCGTTCCTGAAGCAGGCGCTCGGCGTGGACGTGCTCAGCCACGTGATCGCGCTCGGCGAGGTCGAGGCGCCCGACGGGGTGCTGCCCGGCCCGGACGACCTCGCCGCCGTCGACGAGAGCCCGGTCCGCTGCTACGACGGCGACGCGTCCGCCGCGATGGTCGCGCACATCGACGACATGAAGAAGGCCGGCGACACCGTCGGCGGCGTCGTGGAGGTGCTCGCCTACGGGCTCCCGCCGGGCCTCGGCAGCCACGTCCACTGGGACCGGCGCCTCGACTCCCGGCTCGCCGGCATCCTGATGGGCATCCAGGCGATCAAGGGCGTCGAGCTCGGCGACGGGTTCACCACCGCGCGCCGTCCCGGCTCGCGGGCGCACGACGAGATCGACAACACCCCCGAGGGGATCCGCCGCCGGACGAACCGGGCCGGCGGCGTCGAGGGCGGCATGACCACCGGCGAGGTGCTGCGGGTGCGCGCCGCGATGAAGCCGATCTCCACCGTCCCGCGCCGGCTCGACACCATCGACGTGCGGACCGGCGAGCCCGCCAAGGCCATCAACCAGCGCAGCGACGTCACCGCGGTGCCCGCCGCCGGCGTCGTCGCCGAGGCGATGGTCGCGCTGGTGCTGGCGGACGCGGCGCTGGAGAAGTTCGGCGGCGACTCGGCCGAGGAGACCGCCCGCAACCTGCGGGGATACCTGTCCTCGCTCACCATCAAGTGAAGTGGACCCGCGGACTATGACGCGACCGAAGGCCGTCCTGATCGGGCCGCCGGGATCGGGCAAGACCACCGTCGGCACCGCCCTCGCCGAGCGCCTCGGCGTGGCGCTGCGCGACACCGACGCCGACGCCGAGGCGGCCGCCGGCAAGCCGATCGGCGAGATCTTCATCGACGACGGCGAGGACCGGTTCCGCGAGCTGGAGCGCGCCGCCGTCGCCGCCGCCCTCGCCGAGCACGAGGGCGTCATCGCGCTCGGCGGAGGCGCCGTCCTCGCGGCCGAGACGCAGGAGCTGCTCGCCGGGCACACCGTCGTCTACCTGCGGGTCGGTCTGTCGGAGGCGATCAAGCGGGTCGGCCTGGCGTCGGCGCGCCCCCTTCTCGTGCTGAACCCGCGCAGCCAGATGCGCAAGCTGCTGGAGGAGCGCCTCCCCATCTACGAGCGGCTCGGCAGCCTTCACGTCGACACCGACGGGCGCGAGCCCGCCGACATCGTGGAGGAGATCCTCAAGGCGCTCGAGGCCGAGTCATGACGCAGGCGCGGGTGCAGGTCGGCGGCGCCGACCCCTACGACGTCGTCATCGGGACGGGCGTCCTCGCGGAGCTGCCCGCACTGGTCGGCGACCGCGCCCGGACGGTGGCGGTGGTCCACGCCGAGGGCCTCCCCGAGATCGCGCGCCCGGTGTGCGGCGCCCTCGAAGAGGCCGGCTACACGGTGCACGCGCTCCCCGTCCCGGACGGCGAGGCCGCCAAGGAGGTCGGCGTGCTCGCCGGGCTCTGGTCGTCGTTCGCCCGCGCCGGGATGACCCGCACCGACGTCGTCGTCGGCGTCGGCGGCGGGGCCACCACCGACCTCGCCGGGTTCGCGGCGGCGTCGTGGCTGCGCGGCGTGCGGTCGGTGCTCGTCCCGACGACGCTGCTCGGCATGGTGGACGCGGCGGTCGGCGGCAAGACCGGCATCAACGTCCCCGAGGGCAAGAACCTCGTCGGCGCCTTCCACCCGCCCGCCGGGGTGCTGTGCGACCTCGCCGCCCTCGTCACGATGCCGCACGACGACTACATCAGCGGCCTCGCCGAGATCATCAAGGCCGGGTTCATCGCCGACCCGGCGATCCTCGACCTGGTCGAGGCCGACCCGGAGGGCGCCGCGTCCCCGGCCGGCCCGCACACCCGCGAGCTGGTCGAGCGCGCGATCCGGGTGAAGGCGGACGTGGTCTCCGCCGACCTGAAGGAGAGCGGCCTGCGGGAGATCCTCAACTACGGGCACACCCTCGCGCACGCCATCGAGAAGGCCGAGGACTACAAATTCCGGCACGGCCACGCCGTCGCCATCGGCATGGTCTACGCCGCCGAGCTGGCCCGCCTCGCCGGGCGGCTGCCCGCCGACGTCGCCGAACGGCACCGCGCCGTCCTCACCTCCGTCGGCCTGCCCGTCTCCTACGCCGCGGACTGGCCCGGCCTGCGCGAGACCATGACGATCGACAAGAAGTCGCGCGGCGCGACCCTGCGGTTCGTCGTCCTGGACGGCCTCGCCGAGCCCGGCCGCCTGGAGGGCCCCGACGAGGACCTGCTCGCCGCCGCCTACCGTGAGGTCGCCCGATGACCGCAGCGGAGCGCCAGCGGAGCGAGGATCGTCGGGCGACCCGGCGGGGGTCCGGGGGTCGCCCCCCGGAGAGGAAGAACTGATGAAGCATGTGCTCGTTCTGAACGGTCCCAATCTCGGTCGGCTCGGCAGCCGCGAGCCCGATGTGTACGGGGCGACGACGTTCGAGGACCTCGCCGCCCTCTGCCGCGACACCGGACGCAGGCTCGACCTCGACGTCGACGTCCGGCAGACCGACGACGAGGCCGAACTGGTCCGCTGGGTGCACGAGGCCGCGGACGGGCGCGTGCCGATCGTCCTCAACCCGGCCGCCTTCACTCACTACTCCTACGCGCTGCGCGACGCGCTCGCCCAGCGCACCGCCCCGCTCATCGAGGTGCACATCAGCAACCCGGCGGCCCGCGAGGAGTTCCGCCACACCTCCGTCGTCGCGAGCGTCGCCACCGGCACCATCGCCGGCTTCGGCATGATGTCCTACGTCCTCGCGCTGCAGGCCGTCGCCGAACTCGTCGCCGAGACCCCCGCCGCCCAGTAGGACGCGGGGCGGGTCCGTGCGGGGCGCCGCCCGCGCGCGTCATTCGTCCTCGACGGCGTTCCTCGTCATGTCCTTGAGTTCGGCGACGACGTCGTCGAGGGGCGCGACGTCGCGGTGGGCGCGGCACAGGATCGTGGCGCCCTCGACGGCGGCGACGATGAGGCGGGCCAGGCGGGCGGCGCGGTCGTCGGGGACGCCGGCGTTGCCGAGGCCGGTCGCGAGGGTGTCCTGCCAGCGGTCGAAGGCGGCCGCCGCGGCCGCGGCCAGCTGCGGCGCGTCGTCGTGGCTCTCGACCGTGACGGCGACGATCGGGCAGCCGGCCCGGAACTCGCTCTTGATCAGCACCTGCCGCCACCAGCCGACGAAGGCGTCCACGGCGGACGCGGCGTCGCCGCCCTCGGTCGCGGCGAGGATGCCGGCGTTGAGGAACTCCCCGGCGTAGCGGACGGCCTCCTCGGCGAGCTGCGCCTTGCCGTCGGGGAAGTGGTGGTAGATCGACCCGCGCGGCGCGCCGCTGTGCGCGATGACGTCGCGGAACCCGGTGCCGCTGTAACCGCGCTCGCGGAAGAGGTAGGCGGCGCTGCGCACCATGCGTTCCCGGCTGTCGGTCCCCATGGCTCGATTATGACATTCATCATAAGCTTCTCGCGTTGACCATGACGGTCGTCATACACAACGGTGCTTATGACGGACGTCATACCTGGAGGGGAGCGGAGCATGGCGGGCACGGCGACGACGGCGGGTCTCGAGCAGTTGAAGGCGCTGATCAACAAGGGCGCCGAGGAGGGGTACGGGATCGGCGCGCTGCTCGGCATGGCGGCGGAGGAGCTGGAGCCGGGCCGGGTCGTCTTCTCGCTCGCGCCCCGCACCGACTTCAGCAACCCTCTGGGCACCGTGCACGGCGGGGTGCTCTCCACGCTGCTGGACTCGGCGATGGGCTGCGCAGTGCACACCTCGCTGCCCGAGGGCGCCGGCTACACCACGCTGGAGCTGAAGGTCAACTTCGTCCGCGCGGTGCCGCTGGAGGGTGGCAGGCTGACCTGCGAGGGAACAACGGTCCATGTCGGACGGAAGGTCGCGACCGCCGAGGGGCGGATCCTGAACCAGGACGGCAAGCTCGTCGCGCACGGCACCACGACCTGCATGATCTTCCCGCCGGCTACCGACCAGTAGGGTCTGCTCAGGCACCGACGAAGGAGACCAGTGTGATCGACCTGCGGCGCGACGGCGATGTGCACATCCTGCGCTTCGACTCCGGCGAGAACCGGTTCAGCCCGGACTTCCTCAGTGCGGTCGAGGGCGCGCTCGACACCGTGGAGAAGAGCGAGGGTCCCGGCGCCCTGGTCACGACCGGGACCGGCAAGTTCTACTCCAACGGCCTCGACCTGGACTGGCTCGGCGCCCACCGCGACGAGTTCGAGCCGTACCTGGGCCGCATCCACGCGCTGTACGCCCGGCTGCTGGAGCTGCCGATGCCGACGGTCGCCGCGCTCAACGGGCACGCGTTCGCGGGCGGCGGCATGCTCGCGCTCGCCCACGACTTCGCCGTCATGCGCAGCGACCGGGGGTACTTCTGCCTGCCCGAGGTCGACCTCGGGATGTCGTTCACGCCCGGGATGAACGCGCTGATCGGCGCGCGGCTGCCGAAGCGGACGGCGCACGAGGCGATGATCACGGGCCGCCGGTACACCGCCGAGCAGGCGATGGCGGCCGGGATCGTGCAGCGCACGGCGGACGAGGCGGGCGTGCTGCCCGCCGCGCTGGAGCTGGCCGGGTCGCTGGCGGGCAAGGGCGGCGGCGTGGTCGGCAGGATCCGCGCCGACCTGTACCGGCCCGCGCTGGAGGCGCTGCGGGGCCCGGCGCTGGGGTAGCGGGCGGCGGGCCCTCGCCCCGGCGGGCGGCCCGGAGTAGGTTACGTTCGACTGGAATCTGATTCGGTTTTACGGAAGGGACGCCGGATGCGCATCGGGATGGGGCTCAACTACGCGGGCGGGTTCAAGGAGACCGTCGACGAGCTGGCCGACTTCGAGAAGGCCGGCCTCGACATCGTCTACGTGCCGGAGGCGTACAGCTTCGACGCGGTGAGCCAGATGGGGTACATCGCGGCCAAGACCGAGCGGCTGGAGATCGGGTCCGGCATCCTCAACATCTACTCGCGGACGCCGACCGCGATCGCGCAGACCGCCGCCGGCCTGGACTACGTCTCCGACGGCCGGTTCACGCTCGGCATCGGCGCGTCCGGGCCGCAGGTCATCGAGGGCTTCCACGGCGTCCCCTACACCGCGCCGCTCGGCCGCACGCGCGAGATCATCGAGATCTGCCGCAAGGTCTGGCGGCGCGAGCGCGTCCAGCACGACGGCAAGCACTACAAGCTGCCGCTGCCCCCCGAGCAGGGCACCGGCCTCGGCAAGGCCCTCAAGATCATCAACCACCCGGTGCGCGCGGACATCCCGGTCATGGTCGCCGCGATCGGCCCGAAGAACGTCGAGCTGACCGCCGAGATCGCCGACGGCTGGGAGCCGATCTTCTACATGCCGGAGAAGGCCGCCGACGTGTGGGGCGCCTCGCTCGCCGCCGGCAGGGCCAAGCGCGACGCCTCGCTCGGCGAGCTGGACGTCGTCGGCCAGGCCGCGCTCGCCATCGGCGACGACGTGCAGGGCTACCTGGAGTTCGGCCGCCCGATGGCCGCGCTCTACATCGGCGGCATGGGCGCCAAGGGCCGGAACTTCTACAACGACCTCGCCCGCCGGTACGGCTTCGAGAAGGAGGCCGAGGAGATCCAGGACCTCTACCTCGACGGCAAGAAGGACGAGGCCGCCGCGAAGGTCCCGCAGGAGCTGCTGGAGAAGATGTCGCTCATCGGCTCCGAGGGCCACGTCCGCGAGCGGCTCGCCGCGATGAAGGAGTCCGGCATCACCACGCTGAACGTGTCGCCGATCGCCGGCGACCACAAGGGCCGCATCGCCCTGATCGAGAAGGTCAAGCAGATGGCCGCCGACCTGGCCTAGCCGCCTCGTCCACTTGCGGCGAGTCGTCGTTATGACGACGCGCATAACGACGACTCGCCGCAAGTGAACGTCGTTCGGGGCGTCAGAGGGCGGCGTGGACCTCCTTGGCGACGCGCTCGCCGGAGCGGACCGCGCCGTCCATGTAGCCGGTCCAGTAGTCGGACGTCTCGGTGCCCGCCCAGTGGATCGGCCCGCAGGGCGCCCGCAGCGCCTCGCCGAAGCCGGTCAGGACGCCGGGCGGGGCGATCCCGACCGGGCCGCCGCCGCTCCAGATCTCGTTGTCCCAGCGCTGGAACGCCGTCCGCACCGGGCTCTTGGCCTTGTCGCCGTAGAAGTTCGCGAACGAGGCCAGGCCCGCCGCCCGCACCTCGTCCGCCGAGGCGCCGTCCAGCCTGCGGATGTTCGCCTGGTTCATGAAGCCCATCATGATGCCGCGCGACCCGTCCGGCGGGCTGTTGTCGAACGTCGCGTCGATCGCGCCGCTGTCGGAGACGGCCTGCCCGGTCAGCCCGTCCGCCCGCCAGAACGGGGTGTCGTAGACGGCGACGAACTTGCAGATCGAGCCCATCGGGTAGCGCTGCATCAGCTGCGCGCGGCTCGCGGGCAGCCCCGGCGAGAAGTCGATCCTCCCGGCGATCGCCGGGGACATCGCGACGACGACCCGCTTGGCCGACACCGTGAGGCCGTCCGCGGTCACGGTGACGCCGCCGCCGTCGGTGGCGATCGACCGGACCGGCGCGTTGTAGTGGATCACGTCGCCGAGCTTGGCGGCCAGCCGGACGGGCACCTCCTGCGACCCGCCGGCGAACCGGGACTCCTGCCCGCCGCCCTTGGTGTCGATGAGCCGGTCGACCGTCCCCGGGTTGCTCTCGTTGCCCGCCGACGCGATGTAGTTCAGGACGTACAGCAGCGACACGTCCTGCGAGCGCACCGACAGCGTGGAGCTGATGAACTCGTCCATCAGGAACCGCGCTCCGCTGCTCAGCGAGTTGGACCGCGACCAGGTGTAGAAGGTCTGCGCGTCCCACTCCTCGGCCTTGGCGGCCTTCCACGGCTGCCCGACCGGGATGTCCTTGGCCATGCTCCCGAGCTTGAGGAGCGCCACCTCGAGGTCGACCACGCCCCAGTCGGGCGGGACGGCCCCCAGGAGGCCGTCGGTGGCGTACAGGGAGCGCTGGCCGTTGCGGTAGTAGACGTTCTTGCCCGTGTTGTAGGTGGGGAAGGTGCCGACGCCCATGTCCTTGGCGAGCGCGGCGATGCGGTCCTGGGTCGGGCCGATGAACTCGGCCCCGCCCTCGCTGGTGGTGCCGTCGCCGAGCGGCATGCCGTAGACCCGGCCGCCGGGCCGCTCGCGGGCCTCCAGGACGAGCACGGACCGGCCGGCGGCGATCAGGTCGCGGGCGGCGGTGAGCCCGGAGAGCCCGGCGCCGACGATCACCACGTCGGCGGCGGCGGTCTGGGCCGTGGGGGCGGCCGGAGCGGCGGCGGTCCTGGCGGCGGCGGCCGGTGCCGCGGCCGCGGAGACCACGGCTCCGGCGGCGGTGAGCGCGCCTGTTCCGAGCAATCTGCGACGGCTGACTCGGGTCACGGGGAATCCCTCCTGGGACGTCCGGTGCGGGGGGACGGGGCGGGGGATGGAACGATCACTCGCGGAGGCACGCTAGGCCACCCGCGGGCGGAAAGTCGAGCGATTCTCATGTTCCGTGACCGCGTCGAGACGGGCCGGGCGCTCCGCGGCCGGATGCCCCCCGGGCGGGTGCTCTAGAGTCCAGACCATGGGGGAGACGCATTCGGAGGGCGGGCACGAGACGCGGCGCCGCCGGCTGGCCGCGCTGGTCGCCGAGACCGGCGCCGACGCGCTGCTGGTCACCCGGCCGGTCAACGTCCGCTACCTCACCGGCCTCGACAGCTCCAACGCCGCGCTGCTCGTCCCGGCGGACGGCCCGGCCGTGCTGGCCACCGACGGCCGGTACGCCGGGATGGCCGCCGAGGTCTGCCCCGAGCTGGAGACCCTGGTCGAGCGCCGGACGGCCGAGGCGCTCACCACCCGCGCCGCCGCCTCCGGCCACCGCGCCCTCGGCTTCGAGGCGCACGGCCTCACCGTCGAACGGCACGCCGGGCTCGGCGAGGCCGCCGACATCCCGCTGCGCCCGCTCGGCCACCTGGTCGAGGAGCTGCGCCGGGTGAAGGACGAGGAGGAGATCGGCCTGCTGCGGGAGGCGTGCGCCATCACCGACCGCGCGTTCGAGGCCGTCCTGCCGCAGGTCCGCGCCGGCGTCACCGAGCGGGCTGTCGCGATCGCCCTCGAACGGGCCATGGTCGACCTCGGCGCCGAGGGCCCCGCGTTCGAGTCGATCGTCGCGTCCGGGCCGAACGGCGCCGTCCCGCACCACCACCCCGGCGGCCGCGAGCTGCAGCGCGGCGACCTCGTGACGATGGACTTCGGGGCGCGGTGCGGCGGCTACCACGCCGACATGACCCGCACCGTCGCCGTCGGCGAGCCCGCCGGCTGGCAGCGCGACCTGTACGACCTGGTGCTGCGCGCGCAGCTCGCCTCGATCGCCGCCGCGCGGCCGGGCGCCGAGACCAAGGACGTCGACGCCGCCGCCCGCGACCTCATCAAGGCGGCCGGGCACGGCGAGGCGTTCACCCACGGGCTCGGGCACGGCGTCGGCCTGGAGATCCACGAGGCACCGCTCATGGGGTACGACAAGACCGGTAAGCTGAGGGATCGAGTTCCGATCACCGCGGAGCCGGGGGTGTACCTGGCGGGCCGGGGCGGAGTCCGCATCGAGGACACGTTGGTCGTCCGCGCGGGCGGCCCGGAGCTCCTCACGACAACGACGAAGGACCTGCTCGTACTCTGAAGCCGACCAGCGAGCGGGCCCGCGACCGGGAGAACAACGCAGTGGCGACGACGAACGACCTCAAGAACGGCATGACGCTGAACCTCGACGGCCAGCTGTGGACCGTCACCGAGTTCCAGCACGTCAAGCCCGGCAAGGGCGGCGCGTTCGTCCGCACCAAGCTCAAGAACGTGCTGTCGGGCAAGGTCGTCGACAAGACCTTCAACGCCGGCACCAAGGTCGACGTGGCGAGCGTCGACAAGCGCGAGATGCAGTACCTCTACCGCGAGGGCGAGGACTTCGTCTTCATGGACACCGAGACCTACGACCAGCCGCACATCCCGGCGACCACCGTCGGGGACGCCGCGAACTACCTGCTGCCCGAGCAGAACGCGGTGATCGCGTTCAACAACGAGAACCCGCTCTACGTCGAGCTGCCCGCCGCCGTGGTCCTGGAGATCACCGAGACCGAGCCGGGCCTGCAGGGCGACCGCTCCACCGGCGGCAGCAAGCCTGCCACGCTGGAGACCGGCGCGCAGATCCAGGTGCCGCTGTTCATCACCACCGGCGAGAAGGTCAAGGTCGACACCCGCTCCGGCGAGTACCTCGGCCGCGGCTGAGATGGCGGCACGGACCAAGGCACGCAAACTCGCCCTCGACATCCTGTTCGCCGCGGAGCTGCGCGAGGAGCTGCCGACGGCGGTGCTGGAGGCGCGGGGGCGCCCGAACCAGGACGAGCTGTCGGAGTACCCGCACGCCGTGCGGCTGATCGAGGGCGTCCAAGAGCACCGGGAGCGGATCGACGAGCTGATCGCCACCTACGCGACCGGCTGGACGCTGGAGCGGATGCCGGTCGTCGACCGCAACATCCTGCGGATGGGCGCGTACGAGCTGCTGTGGGTGGAGGACGTCCCGGACGGCGTGGCGGTCAGCGAGGCCGTCGG
Source organism: Actinomadura napierensis (assembly GCF_039529375.1). Taxonomy (NCBI): domain Bacteria; kingdom Bacillati; phylum Actinomycetota; class Actinomycetes; order Streptosporangiales; family Thermomonosporaceae; genus Actinomadura; species Actinomadura napierensis. The sequence goes on along the minus strand of NZ_BAAAMR010000138.1, from coordinate 5,769 downwards.
CCTGGCGACCGAGCTGTCCACCGACGAGTCGCCCCGGTTCGTCAACGGCCTGCTGTCACGCCTCCAGCAGCTCAAGCCCTCCCTGTCGCTCTGACCCCAGGGGGGCGACCCCCTGGAACCGCTGCGCTCGCCAGGGCTCGCTCCGCGTGCCCGCCCGTGACCCGTGGTCGGGCTTCGAGGCGCAGGGGCGGTCTCCCGCGCCTCATCGGGGTGAAGGCGGCTAGGGTGGGCGGGGATGAACGACGTTAGCGGAGCGGCCGTGGCCGGCCGGCGACAGAAGCGGGTGCGGGGCGGCAGCCGCGTGCGCAGCGCGGTCCTGTGGGAGGCGCTGCGCGCCGTCCTCGACCGCATCGCCCCGGAGACCGGCCGGAGCGACGTCATCGACGTGGGCGGCGGCACCGGCGGTTTCGCGGTGCCGCTGGCCGAGCTCGGCCACCGGGTCACCGTCGTGGACGCCAACCCCGACGCGCTCGCCGCGCTGGAGCGCCGCGCGGCCGAGTCCGGGGTGACGGTCCGCGCCGTGCAGGGCGACGCCGTCGAGCTGCCCGACCTGCTCGGGACCGACGCCGCCGACCTGGTGCTGTGCCACAGCGTGCTGGAGTACGTCGACGACCCGGGCGCGGCGATGGCCGCGCTGACCGGGGTCGTCCGGCCGGGCGGGTCGGTGAGCGTGCTGGTGGCCGGGCAGGTCGCCGCCGCGCTGCACCGCGCCCTGTCCGGGCACTTCGACGACGCGCGGCGGGTGCTGACGGACCCGTCCGGCCGGTGGGGCGAGGGCGACCGGATGCCCCGCCGGTTCACCCGGGAGACGCTGTCGGCGCTGGTGGGCGGCGCGGGCCTGCGGGTCGCCGAGCTGCACGGCGTGCGGATCTTCGCCGACCTGGTGCCGAGCGGCATGGTGGACTGCGACGCCGGAGCGGCGGAGGCGCTGATCGCCCTGGAGTCGGTCGCGGCGGTGCATCCCGTGCTGCGCGACCTGGCCACCCAGCTGCACCTGGTGGCCGACAAGCCGGCCGGATAGCGCCGTGAGCCGAGTGGCCCCGTGAGCCGCAAGCAGCAGCTGCACCGTCCCGGCCCGCAGCCGGGCCCGCCCGCCGACGACACCGGCTGCCCGATCCTGCACGTGGACATGGACGCCTTCTTCGTCAGCGTCGAGCTGCTGGAGCGGCCGGAGCTGCGGGGCCGCCCGGTGGTCGTGGGCGGCGCGGGGCCGCGCGGGGTGGTGTCCGCGGCGTCCTACGAGGCCCGGAAGTTCGGCGTGCACTCGGCGATGCCGATGTCGCGGGCGCGGCGGCTGTGCCCGCAGGCGGTGGTGCTGCCGGTCAGCCACGGCAAGTACGGACGGGTGTCGGCGGCGGTCTTCGAGATCTTCCGGTCGATCACGCCGCTGGTGGAGGGCCTGTCGCTGGACGAGGCGTTCCTGGACGTCGGGGGCGCGCGGCGGCGGCTCGGCCGGCCGGCCGAGATCGCCCGGATGGTCCGCGAGCAGGTCCGCGCGCAGCAGGGCATCACCTGCTCGGTCGGCGTCGCGAGCACCAAGTTCGTCGCCAAGCTCGCCTCGACCCGCTGCAAGCCGGACGGGCTGCTGGTGGTGCCCGCCGACGGCGTCGTCGACTTCCTGCACCCGCTGCCCGTCGCGTCCCTGTGGGGCGTGGGGGAGCGGACCGAGCAGACGCTGACCCGGCTCGGGCTGCGCACGGTCGGGCAGCTCGCGCGGATCCCCCTGGCCACGCTGCAGCGCGAGCTGGGCAACGCGATGGGGGCGCACCTGTACGAGCTGGCGTGGGGCCGCGACCCGCGCGAGGTCGTCCCGCACACCCCCGACAAGAGCATCGGCGCGGAGGAGACCTTCGACGCCGACGTCGACGACCCGGAGGTGATCCGCCGGGAGCTGCTGCGGCTGGCCGAGAAGGTCGGCGCGCGGCTGCGCGAGGCGGGCGCGGCCGGACGGACGGTGAGCGTCAAACTCCGGATGGCGAACTTCAAGACGATCACCCGGGCGCGCACCCTCCGCGAGCCCACCGATCTCGCTCGTGTGATCTATGTCACAGCGTGCGAGCTGTACGAGGGCGCCGGGCTGGAACGGGTACGACTCCGTCTGGTCGGGGTGCGGGTGGAGAACCTGGGCCCGGCCGGCGAGGCCCCCCGTCAGCTCGCCTTCGACGAGCCGGAACGCGGCTGGCGTGAGGCCGAGCGCGCGATGGACCAGGTGGCGCACCGGTTCGGCCGCGGAGCCGTCCGTCCCGCCGCCCTGGTCGAGCGCGCGCACGACGGTGACGCACGCGACGGCAGGGACGGGAGACGATGAGAGAAGGCGGTGAGCTGACCGGTATGGGGCCCTGGACCCGCCGTTCGCTTTCGTACGCCGGTGAGTGCTCGTATTCTGGGCATATCACCGTTGACGTTCCCGTCCCGGATCGGATACCCCGTCGCGGGGCTGTCGTTGGGAGGCGCCGTGCCGCTGTCTGAGCACGAACAGCGCATGCTCGAGCAGATCGAGTCGGCGTTGTACGCCGAGGATCCGAAGTTCGCGCACGCCGTCCGCTCGACCAACCCCCAGGTCCATTACAAGCGCCGGATCATCAAGGCCGCCCTCGGCTTCGTCGTGGGCGTCTGCGCCCTGATGGCCGGGCTCGTCATCAACGCCGGAACGGTCACCATCGCGGTCAGCGTGGCCGGCTTCCTGCTCATGGTGGTCTGCTGCGTCTGGGCGCTGACGAGCTGGAAGCGGATGACGGGCATCGGGAACGAGCCCGCGCGGCGCGGCCGCCAGGCCCGTCCCGCGAAGGCCGGCTTCATGGAGCGGATGGAAGAGCGCTGGCGCCGCCGCACCGAAGGCGAGTGAGCCGGCGGGGATCTCCCCTCCTCTTGCACTGAGCCGACCGAGCCGAAACCGAGCCGACCGTGCGGCGCCGCGGGGCCTGACGCCCCTAGCGGCGCCGCAGCCGGTTCGGGAGGTCGTTGAGGCGGTCGGCCAGGTCCGCCGTGCGGGAACCCGCGCCGCGCAGCGCCGACCGCGCCTGCGAGATGGACGACGGCGGGAAGACGCGGGCGCGCCATCGGGTGCGGCGGCCCACCGACGCGGCGAACGAGGCGCGGACGGTCCGCACCTCGGCGCGCAGCCGCTCGAGCGGGTCGGCGACCCGGGTCCGCGAGTAGCGGGCCAGCTCCTCGGCGCGGGCGATCCGGCCAAGCGCCTCGCTGCCCACCGGGTCCAGTTCCAGCAGTTCGCCGAGCCGTCGCGCCGCCGCGCGCGGCGAGTCGCTCGGCCGCCATTCCAGCCCGTGGTCGAGCGCGTCGGCGCGCATCTCCCGCCACGCGGCGTGCGCGGCGCCGCCGCCGCCGTCGCCCTCGTGGACGCCGCCGCGGGCGCGGGCGGGCGGTCCGCCGCTGTCCGGACGGCGGTCCCCGCTCTCGGGGCGCGGCCGGGGCGGCGTGGTCAGCGCGGCCCAGCGCCGCCGCCGGGTGAGCACCCGAAGCACCATCGGGACGGCCAGGAGCAGCAGCACCAGCACCCCGCCCGCGATCCACGGTGCCGCCTTCGCCCCGCCGTTCCCGGAGTCGTGCTCGGCCGGGGTGCCCTGCGGGCCGGAGTCGTTGCGGTGCGGGGCGGCCTGCGGCGTGGCGGTCGACCCGTCCGACCGCGAGGTCGCCGTCGGCGTCGGCAGCGCGCCGTCGTCCTGCCGCCCGCCTCCGTTGACGGTCGGCTCGGTGTAGCCGGGCGTGACGGCGGTGCCCTGCCCGGCCGCGCCGGACGGCGTCGGCTCGAACCGCACCCAGCCGGACCCCTCGAAGTACAGCTCGGGCCAGGCGTGCGCGTCCCGCGACCGCACCACCCACGTGCCGGGCCGCGTCTGCGTGCCGGAGGTGTACCCCATCGCGACCCGCGACGGGATGCCGAGGATCCGCGCCATCAGCGCCATCGACGCGGCGAACTGCTCGCAGTACCCGCGCTTGCTGCGCAGCAGGAAGTCGACGAGGTCGTTGCCGTGCTGCGGCGCCGGCGTGGACAGGTCGTAGGTGAACCCGCCGGTCAGGGTGAACCAGCGCTGCAGCTTCACCGCCTGCGCCCGCGCGGTCGCCGCGCCCGCCGTCACGTTCTGCGCGAGCGTCCTGACCTGCGGCGGGATGTTCTTCGGGACGTCGGTGTAGTGGGAGACGACGTCGGCCGGGTACCCGGTCGCGGCCGACAGGTCCGCCGCGGTCGGCTCCGCGCGCAGGCTCTTGACGGTGTAGGAGCGGCCGCCCGCCGAGTCGCTCAGCGAGTAGATCATCATCGACCGGGAGTGCACCCGCCAGTCGCCCTTGATCGACACCTGGGACGGCGCGTACGGCACCGGCAGGAAGGTCATGTCGCGGACCTCGCCGCTCACCTTCACCCTGGTGGTGACCTCGTGCACCGGGGCGATGCTCAGCCCGGGCGGCGGCGGCAGCGTCCGGTCCGAGAGCCGGTCCGCGGAGCTGCTGCGCAGCCTGCTGTAGGTCCAGCGGTCGCCGTCGAACCGGTCCAGCGCGTAGAGCCGCAGGTAGTCCGGGTCGTCCGGGTCGTCGGTGTGGTAGGTCAGCACGACCGAGTCGTCCAGCCGGGTCAGCTCCCGCTTCAGGCTGACCAGCGGGTCCGGCGTGGTAACGGTCTGCGTGCCCTTGCCCTTGCCGCCGCCCATGCCGAACATGCCGCGCGGATGGACGCCGGGGATCGCCATCGGCAGCAGCACCGCGATCGCCACCGAGCCGACCGCGATCCGCCGCCCGCTCGCGGCGCGCCTGCCGCCGTCGACGCGCAGCCGCTGGCCGCTCGGCGCCGCCGCCCCGGCCAGCGGCAGCTCCCCGCCGTGCCGGTGGACGGTGACCGCCCGGCCCCAGCCGCCGACCTGCTCGCGCGCGTCGGCCATCAGCAGGCCGAGGAAGCCGAGCGCGCCGACGCCGAACGCCAGCCAGCCCACGCCGTCCTGGCGGACCGCGGCGGGCACGCTGTACATCGCCAGCAGCGGCAGCCCGGCGGGCGCCGCGCGGCGCAGCCGCACCGCCAGCAGGTCGACCAGGACCGCGACCACCCCGATCCCGGCGGCGGCGAGCAGCCCGATCCCGGACACCAGCGGCACCGGCGCCGCGTACCGGTTCGCGGCGTGCCACCCGTCCCCGGCCAGGTCGGCGAGGTGGGTCAGCGCGCCGGGCGACGGGATGAACCCCAGCCACGCCGCGCCGCTCGCGTACGCCACGGTCAGGTACAGCAGCAGCACCGCCAGCCCGCACAGCGGGTCCAGCGGCGCCGGCAGCCGCAGCCGGCGGGAGAGCAGCCCGCCGCACACCGCCGCCAGCACCGCGCCGATCCCGGTCCAGAACCACCGCCCGGTGGCGAACAGCGGGTACAGGCCGATCGAGCAGGCCAGCGTCGCCACCGCGGCCATGACCGTCATCCGGATCCTCATGCCCCGCCTCCGGCCGCGTCCGCCGCCCTCTCCCCGTCCGCCGTCTCGGTGCTCGCGCCGGTGCGCGCGCCCGTGTTCGCGGCCGGGCCGCCGGGCTCCTCCGCCGCGCCGCGGTCCCGCGGGCCGGCGCCGGTCTGGCCCGTCTGCGCCCACGCCCCGGCCAGCTCCGCCGCCGACCTCACGACAAGCACCCGCCAGCCGCCCGCGCGCAGCAGGCCGGCCGCGGCCCCCGCCGTGAGCGGCTCGTCGTCCTTCTCCGCCGGACGCGGCGCCGGAGCCCGCGTCCGCACCGACCGCACCGGCCCGCTCCGCGCCCGCGCGGCGCCCTGCCCGCCGCCGG